>CAZBEY010000016.1:0-1762 GCA_964491015.1 uncultured bacterium
TTTCAGCTACTATTGCGGGATGCAAAGGTGCCGATGGCTGCATTTCCGCCCTTCCCTCCAAAGATACCGTGAAAAAAGTAAAGAATAACCGGATTCAATCTACTTTTGATCGCAATACCATTTGGTTAGCGCAAACACCCCAGACATTTCATAAAGATATTTTGATTAAAGCGTTACGACAGGATATGGATGCAACGGATGAAGCGTCCATGGTGGAGGCATTGGGCGGCAAAGTGGCTGTAATAGAAGGATTTGCCGAGAATTTCAAGATTACGACCCACGAGGATTGGAAGCTGGCGGAGGCGTTGATTATAGGTTGAATAAATTATTTGATTTTACTGCCATAGCGGTATTTATTTTCATATTTCACCAATAAGTTGCCTCGCCACACAAGTAAACGGTAATATTTACCGTTATAGAAGTAATATATTGTTTTATTCATTTCATTCTTTTAAATTTCATTTATAATGATGCCATAATTACCGCAATAGCGGTATTTATTGGCCCCCATGGAGTAAATTATGAAAGATATTTCTAAAATTGGCGAAATGATAAAACATCACCGAAAAAAGAGTGGACTGTCCCGGAATTCCTTGGCAGAATTGGCTGGTGTTGGAAAAACAACCATATACGACATTGAACACGGCAAAATAACTTTTCGCATCAATACGCTTTTCAGCATTCTCAACGTCTTGAATATCAAGGTAAAGTTTGAAAGCCCTCTTATTGAAGAGGGTGAAGGGCTAGACAATGCGTAGGGCCTGTGTTCTTGTTAACGGGGCTTTCGCCGGTTATTTGACTGAAATTGAAAAAGGCGGTCCCTACGAATTCAATTATGAATCGGGTTATACAGGCCGGCCGATTTCTCTCACCATGCCAATTCGACAATCTACCTATCGTTTTGAAAGATTCCCGTCATTCTTTGATGGATTGCTTCCAGAAGGCATCATGCTGGAAGGTTTATTAAGGCAGCAAAAAATTGACCAATTTGATTATTTTAGTCAATTAGTTACGGTTGGAAACGATCTTGTGGGTGCGGTAACTGTAATGGAAGAATTATGAACCGCTGTCCCATAACTTACGAAAACTGCAGGCAAACGAAATATTCCCGCAAAGGTTTAAATTTACTTTCCGGACAGCTATCGAATCTTGAAGATATTCCTTACTCTGCACAGGAGCAAATTGAACAATCGGTAGCAAGAGCAGGAAAAATGTCCATACAGGGGGTTCAGCCAAAATTAAGCGCAAGATTGAGCGTAAAAAACAACCGTTTTGAGATTGTGGATATGTACGGGAGATTCATACTCAAGCCACAAAGTCAATTGTATAAAAATGTTCCGGAGAATGAAGACCTCACCATGAAATTAGCCAAAGCTGTTGGACTGGAAACGCCTGTTCATGGATTAGTTTATTGCAAAGATGGCTCTTTCACCTACTTTATAAAACGATTTGATCGTATGGGCCATAAGGATAAGCTCGCGGTTGAAGATTTTGCCCAATTATCCAGTGCTACACGAGACACAAAATATGAATCATCCATGGAGAAAGCAGCTATATTGCTCGATTATTGTACGTTTCCCGTTATCGAAAAAATGAAGTTTTTTAAACAAACTCTTTTCGCTTTTTTGATAGGAAATGAGGATATGCATTTGAAGAATTTTTCATTGATCACGAGAAATTCGAAAGTTGAGCTCTCACCTCGTTATGATCAAATAAATACATCTATTTTACGTCAAAATCCATCAGAAGAAATGGCGCTTCC
>CAZBEY010000016.1:1862-33522 GCA_964491015.1 uncultured bacterium
ATAATAATTATTCTTCATTTCATCCATTTTAAAAGACCCTTCTTTCCTGCCCGTCAACGGTGGCATCTTCCGGGTATATTACTACATGAGCTCCCCACTTATTTGATCACTCTTTGGGCAAATACGGAGCTATATGGCTCCAGAAGAACTGAGTCTGAATATATTTTACATTTTTGTTGTGTTGAATACACCAATTTATATTTATACCTTGGATCCAGTTTTACATTTAATTCTTTAAATCCCTGATTGATTACCACAATCATTTCTTCATTAAAATATTTTTTCAACATCACCATGGTCGTTCCGTCGGCCAGGAGGATTTGTGTATCTCCAAGAGATAAAGCAGAATATTCATGGCGTAATTTATTTAAATTACTAATCACATCTTTGTGCATCATTTCGTCTAAATCCAACTCATCATCAAAACGCATCATCTTGCGGTTATCCGGGTCTCCGGCGCCCATCATTCCTATTTCTTCTCCATAATATATGACAGGAATACCAGGCAGACTGATATTTAAAGCGTGAAAATTCTGGAGTTTTCTATAGCTGGATTTCTTTTTCACCTGAGTCGGTGGATTTGAAAAGGATCGCTCTGTACCATTATCGCTAAATTTCATTTGTCCATCCGCAAAAGCAATAAAACGCACTTGGTCGTGGCTTGAAGTAATGTTTCCCATAATGTGTATCGGATCAAATGCTATTAGGTTGTTGTTGATAACATCAGCTAACTGGGAAAAATCTGCATTTTGAGCACTGAACTGTCCTCTGGCGTTAAAATATATACTGAAATTAAATTGGGCATTCAACTCACTTGGGTTGACATAACTTCTGATCAAGGGATCTGAACCAAATGTTTCACCAATCTGATAATACGTTTTAGTATTTTCCAGTTTACGCATTTTTGATGTTAACTCCCTCCAGAAACGATGGGGAACATGCTTGACAGCATCTTGTCGAAAACCGTCTAGATCATATGTTTCCAGCCACCAGATAGCATCGTTGGTTACTTGCTCAATCGCATCGGGGTTTGATGGATAATCAAAAGACGGTAAAAATGTATCAAACCAAGTGGTTAATCGTGTTTCTTCACCCCAGAGTCGAATATTTTTTCTCCCATCGGGTAAATTTACATTCCCAAACCATTGTCTGTTATTTTTCGCATATGGATGCTCACGATGGGTGTGATTGGATACAAAATCCAAAATAATTTTCATTTCCTGTCCATGGGCATTTTTAATAATTTGTCTTAATCCTTCGCTTGTACCGAACCTCGAGTCAATGGTTTTTGCTGAAACAGGCCAATAACCATGATACCCGGATACTTTTCTGTGTGGTTCGCCGAATTCTGTAAAAGCACTGTCCGGCTGCTGCTGAATAGGAGATATCCATAACGCTGTCACATTTAAATTCTTAAAATAGCCGCTATTGAGTTTTTGATAAACACCGGATAAATCTCCTCCTTTAAAATTGAAAAGGGGATCTAATTCAGGATCATTAATTGTCTGGCTGTTTTCCAAATTACCATCGGCAAATCGATCCACCATTAAACTGTATAACACGGTAAAATACCAGGAATCACCATGAGCCACCGTGTTCAATGCTTTATTATCAACGATTTCAGTATGATTTTCCAATAAAACCCTGTTCCTATCATCGACCACCACAATTCGTAATCTCCCATTTCTCAATCCCCGTTTATGGACAATGATTTTATTAAAGTCTAAATCATATACATCCGGGTGCAATAATTCATTGTCTATCGTAATAATAATATCCCGCATGGCGGCGCCATCTTTTGGAGGTTCGTAGAAAAACGTGAGTCTATTATCATATTCTTTATTTTTGAATATTTTACCCGGTGGAGCTGCTTTTTGATTGGATAAATCCAAAATGGAATTCCATCCACCAATATTGTTGGATACAAATACCTGGTTTCTCGGGTCAATCAATTCCTCTCCATTAACGACAAATTTATATTCATGTTTCTGGGGTTCTAAAAACACTGTTTTTGTTAATATTCCATCCCCATCCCCATCCGCCATATTCAGTTGACGGCGAGACCAATCATTAAAACCACCCATTACCACAACGAGGCTGTCATCTTCATCCGGTTCATAAGTAAAGGTATGGGAGACCATTTGTTTTAGACGAACCATCAAATATTGTGTCTGTCCATTGGCAGAAAACGGAACCGTCGAAAACATTCGAGTGTTATCAGTAGCGGTTATAATTAACGTATCCGTTCTAGTATTATAATCGATATCCAATTGAGGATGTTTCGTTACTTGAATTTTCGTTGAGTTTTGTTTTTTATATAAACTCATATCCATAATCAGAGGTACCCCTGGCCGGAGTTCTTGCGTCGGGATATAAAACATTACCCGTTCTTTTTTTTCCGCACACCCCGAAAAGATAATAAACAATATTAATAGAAGTTTTTTCATTTTTAGTTTGATCGGTTTAAGTTGGTAACTCACTTATGAGTCAATAGCAATGAAGAATTTACAATCTGCAGTCATATTCTGCACTTTACTAATATTAATTTCAGGCATCGGTGAAGCAATGAATAAAAATTATACATCATTATCATATGGTGCATTTGTATCAGAAAACAGCACCACATTCAAAATTCACGCACCCAATTCAACCAATGTATTTTTAGTTATTTTTAATTCACCCGAAGCTAAAACCGGTAAAGAATATGAAATGACAAAAAATAACAATGGGGATTTTTCCATTGAAAGCAAAGTGGCTGGCGTTGGAACCTATTACGGCTATCGACTGGAAGGTACCCTGAATGATTCTGATGTTATTATTGCCGACCCATATACAACAGCTGCCTTAACTCAGAATTCTATGAGGCATGTGGCGAAGTCTCTAATCATTGATAATTATTATGATTGGGAAGGAGATTCATGGATGGAATTAGACCAACGCGATGCAATCGTTTATGAAATGCACATTCGGGATATGACAGCACATCCGACATCAACAGCCAAACAAAAAGGTTCCTATTTAGGCCTGGTCGAATCCGGTCAGAATGGCGGAATTGAGCATATTAAATCACTTGGAGTCAATGCTGTTCAGATTCTTCCTGCTCAGGAATTTGCAAATGTAGAAGTGCCGTATAAAGATGAAAATGCCCCTATTTATAATGACTGGAATCCTTATTCCCGCAATCACTGGGGATATATGACGACTTTCTTTTTTGCGCCTGAATCTTACTATGCAACCGATGGTACGGATGCTCCCAATGCCTGGAACGGTACCGATGGAAGAGCAGTAAAAGAGTTCAAAGATATGGTAAAAGCATTTCATAGCACAGGTATTGCTGTCATTATGGATGTGGTGTACAACCATGTCTCGAACTATGATTGGCAGCCCTTGAAATACATAGATAGAAAATCATATTTCAGATTAGATAAAGATGATCGTTATGTTGCTATGAGCGGGTGCGGAAACGATACCCGAACGGAAAATCCAAAAATGCAGCAATTGATTCTCGAAAGTGTAAAGTATTGGATGACGGAATACCATGTAGATGGATTTCGTTTCGATCTGGGGAATCTGATCGATCCCGAAACGAGAGAAAAAATTATTGATGAACTAAAAGCCATCAATCCACATGTCATTATTCTGGCGGAGCCTTGGGGAAACGGATATGACCCCAGTGGCTTTTCGGAGATGGGATGGGCTTCGTTTAATGATCAATTCAGAGACGGATTAAAGGGAGACACATTTGATATTAATGATAAGGGGTTTTTATTCGGTGAATTTCGCGGTAACGATGATAAAGCATTTTTACAACGACTGGTAATGGGATCTCTTCGAGAATATGGCGGACAATATATCGATCCTTCCCATAGTGTAAATTATTTAGAGAGTCATGATGACTATACCTTTGGTGACCGTCTACGCCTCACAGGTGGATTTGTTGGACAGCATGAAAAAATAACTGACCTTGAGAAAAATGCTCTCGTTAAAGGGGAACTATTGGAAATGAATAAATTGGGTGCATTATTCCTTTTCACCAGCCAGGGAATCGCCTTTATCCATGAGGGGCAGGAATGGGCACGAAGCAAAGTCATTGCTCAAACAGATGCGCCCGATGACCATGTCGGCCTGATCGATCATAATTCATACGAAAAGGATAATGAAACGAACTGGCTGAACTGGAACGAGCGGGAGATGAACCGTGAACTGGTTGATTATTACAAAGGATTGATCGAGATGAGAAAACAGTACCCTGAATTTCGCCGATCAAAACCTGAAGATTTTGAATTCATGGATATGAGTGAAAAAGTGGCAGTTGCTTATACGTTAAAAAATAAATTTTTCGTTGCACTGAATGGAGAGAATTCAAACATTGATCTTGATTTACCCAAAGGAAAATGGGCGGTATTGGTGGATAGAAATGGAATATATACAGAAAATAGAAAAATAATGAGGGGAAAAATTATGCTTCTCAAAAACTCGGGCATTGTTCTTTTACGTAACTAAATTTCCTGTAAATAATATCTAAATCTTATTTTCTATGTTCCATCTCCTTTCTATTCTTTCTAATAAACTTCTTTTCGGTGAGCAATTCTAATAACTGTGATAAGTAGAATCTTGTTTTCTCTCAAATAGATAATCCGGTAAAGGCCAGCCCTTTTTCTGAATTTACCCTTGTGTTTTCCTTTTAATGGTTTATCTCCGGAAAAATAACCGGATTCAAGCCTTTTTAATTTTTGATAAATTAGTTTTTGATTTTTTTTATCTAATTTGGATAGTTCCTTGAATGCATCATCTGAAACAATGACTTTATACATCAGTCAATTCAAGTTTACGTGCGACTTCTTCAAGGGACATAACATTTGTCCGGCCACTCTTCACGTCATCAATTCTCTGATCTGAAATTATTTCATCTAAGGTATCAAAATAAGCAGTCACAGCTTTTTCTATAAGATAAGTCCTTGTTCTTTCAAGTATGGTGCCATACTGGTCAAGGTCAGCTAATATACCCTCATCCATTCGAATATTGATTAACTTCTTCATTATTTATCCTTTATACATACATTATATTACATGTATATAGTTGTATGTACAAACATATATTCTATTCATAAACATTTAGAAATTATCACTATTCAAACATTCGATTTTCGGAGTGCCGTGACCATCTTGATCTCGGGGATTATAATCATCCTCAAGGCTCATCCAACAAGGTAGTTGGATGCACATAAAAATCAGTTATTGAGAAATCGGTTTATTTGGAAAATCAACTACCATAACCGCCATAACCCTTATCCGTTTTTTCCGGCTTACCTTGTGTCGAATACAGCCCCTCCCGGCCATGCAGGTCTTTTATCTCCCGAGCTTCTGCGTGCAGCAGAATCTCTTTCCATTTCAGTTTTATGACATCAGGACGGAAATCATCGAGAGCAGTCCTGGCCTGTTTAGCCATGAATTCGCGATCATCCGGATGAATGTTCCAGAAGCGTTCGAGTACTATTAATAAATTTTCAACATCCTTATTAAAATCCTGATCTACATCATATACAAACACTGAATCTTGTACTTGCGCTGTAATTTCGCTGGGACCGTCAATATTTTGAACGATTGCGGGGACTCTTCTATCTAAAGTTTCGCACATGGTATAGCCGAAAGGTTCATATATTCCGGTGATGCAGTTTGCCCCAACACTATTCCAATAAAAACGGGCTGTTTCTTTGTTTGAACTAAAAGGAATAATAACGAGTTGTTTTGGATGTTTTCTTCCCAATTCTTCCCAAAAGGGATTTCCCCGTTCACCTCTGTAATCCACTCCCATATTAAAAACACGAATATCTTTTCTTCCTGATTTTTCAATGGCAAAAATAGGTAAATCCGGACGCTTCCTTGGTACGTGTCTTCCTATATAGCCTATATCGTTTAATTTATAATTAGGTCGCCAGGATTCGTCATCGAGTTTTGGTCTATAACTGTTATATATAACATGGGGTACGGATTCATATTTGTCATATCCAAAAGAGATGTAATGCTTTTTTTCCGATTCGCTGATTAGCACAACAATATCAGAATATTGAAAGGTGATTTCCTGTTCAAAATAATTACTTGTTATTGGTCCGCCCATATTGGTGATATGTTCCATTTTAATGAGTGAATGACAGACTGAAATCATCAATTTATCCGGATAGGTCTCTTTAATGGTGCGTGTTGTATTAAAAGCAACCCAAAGGTTATTTATGCAAGCATCTAAATCAGCAAATGCGCTTTTTACATCATCAGGGCCATGAATGATACGAATTCCGGGATAGCGTTCGGGAAAATCAGCCGGTGGTTCATCCAACTGGGCTAAAAATACAGGGATGATTTGAATATCATCATCTTCCCTGAACATGTCAAGAAAATTGAGTATCCACGTTGCAACACCTCCATAAACGATAGGTGGAATTTCATTGGTAAGTAAACCGACTTTCATAATATTTCTCTATTATTAATTTCTTGTATTATTGTTGTAAAACAGACAAGAATATCTGCAGTAGAGTATTGTTTTCTAACAAAATGTCAAAATCATCATCAAAATAAAATACCTTATTTCAACAATATCATTTGGACTGTTTTTGTTTTTGAACCGGACGTTAACCGGGCAAAGTAGACACCGCTGGATAGATTATTGGCATTCCACACGACCTCATGCTCGCCGCTAATCAGTTCACCGCTCACTAATGTTTCCACCAAGCGGCCTGTTATATCATAAATCTGTAGAGAAGTGGCGTGCTCCCTCTCTACTACTGTAAACCGAATGGTTGTTGTTGGATTGAACGGATTGGGGTAATTCTGATTCAAATTAAATATTTGTGGAGTCAAAATCTCCTCTTTTGTATTGGATAAAATACCTTGTTCCGGCGGCTCAATGTGACGATCCGTATAAATATGAAATTCTCCCGGTAGTAAAATGATCGCATCACTTACATTTTGAATATTTATACTGTCTCCTGAAAAATAATCATACCACCTTCCAGTATGGTAAAACTGGGGAGGAACGGACTGGGTAGTAACACCAAAATTGCCAATAATCACCGCATTCATATCACTATAAGATAATCGAATTCGTTTTTTCCCTGTTGAACTGCTTACTGATAACGAAACATCCGTATCTCTGCTGTGAAACACCGGGTACTTTTTTCTCAATTGGATTAATGCCTGAAATACTTTATAAAGTTTCAAGCGGTCGGCATTGTTTAAATAATTCCACAGAATGGGTTTTTCACAGACTCGACATGGGTCATCAATGCTCACATCATAACCTAGCTCCCCAAATTGCCACATCATTTTCGGTCCTGGAATGGTAAAGAAAAACGCTCCAACTGCTTTCATTCGATTTAATGCAGTCGGCAATAGTTTTATATTATATTCGCTTGATTTGTTTCCCCATGACAGGTTTTTGAACATAAGGCGCTCTTCGTCGTGGCTTTCAAAATAGGTAACTAAATTGGGTTGACTCCACCCTCTGGAGTCATAATATCCGCCGGAAAAATCAGAATTGCTATTGTAGCCCATCGCCGCTTCAGCATAATTGTAATGGGTATTTCCCCATAATAACATACCATAATCAGCCAACTCTTTTTCTTCAGTGTTAACTGCCAAATGTTCCAAAACCACGTACGCGGTTGGATCGACATTCCAGATTGCATCAGCCATGCGTTTTAACAATCGAATCCGATCCGGATCATAATTGCTTCCCCAGGGATCGCCGGGGTCTTTTGTATTATTACCGAATCCTTTCGTAAAATCAAATCGAAAGCCATCTATCTTATATTCTTTCATCCAGTAGTGATTTATGCGATCCACCAGTCTCTGAGTATGAATACTCTCGTGGTTTAAATCATTCCCCCATTGAGCGTCGGGATTGGTGAAATTGGATTGAGTATTATACCATGGGTTCTCTTCCGTTGGTCTTCCCCACTCTCCTTCATTGTATAAACGTACAAAGGGTGACTGACCGTATGTATGGTTTAAGACTAAGTCCATAATTACAGCAATACCGCGATGGTGACATTCATCTACAAACGCTTTTAAAGCATTTTTAGGACCATAATACTTATCAGGTGCAAAGTAGAAAGACGGATTATATCCCCAACTGGAATTGCCTTCAAATTCATTGATTGGCATGAGTTCTACAGCGTTGATACCCAATTTCTCCAGATAATCTAATGTGTCCGTGAGCGTTTGATAATCATGTTTGGCTACAAAATCCCGCACTAATAATTCATAGATAATGAGTTCTTCTTTGGGGGGGCGATTGAAAGAATCGCTGTATTGCCAATAAAATGGTGTCTGAGCCGTTTGCAATACAGATACAATATGATCTGTTTTCCCGTCCGGATATTCCTTGAGGTTGGGATAGGTTACGCTCGGTATCCAGGGATCGCTCCATTTATCCAAAACTTTATCTGTATATGGATCAGCAATTCTGATCTCACCATCGACAAGGTATTGAAAAGCATATTCGGTGCCGAGGGATAAATTCCCCAGTGTAATCCAGAAATGGACTGAATCCGTTGAACCGACATCCTTATGCATATAATAATTTTCATTTACTTTCCAATCATTGAAATCACCTATCACGTAAATGAATTCTTTATATGGCGCAAAAAGAGATAAAGTGACTGTACTGTAATCAGATGAATCATAGTTTATGCCATCTATTATATTTGCCGGCAGCTGATTTTGAATTGGCTCATCATGAACCATGATAAAAAAATGAGAACTGTCTGTCAATCCCACCGTATCTACAGCAACCGCTGTGACTTCATGCATACCTATTGCAAAATTTTGCAATTCCAAAGCAGAAACCAAAGTATCCAACGATGTTTGGGTAATTAAAGAATCATCAACGAACAGAAATAAATCAGAAATATAAGTGTTGATTGCAGCGCCGGTGATTGTTACTGGAATTGTATCAGTTGGAAATCCAAATACAGGTGTTCGTTGAGGATCGCCAAAAGAATAATTTACAAATGGAGAAATAACAATTGCAGTCACACCAGAATCATAGAGGTCCAAAAAAATATCTCCTCCACCAATATCTCTACCGGTGACGCTGCCATCGTTATTACGAAATACAAAAGCCAACTGAAGAATTTGTTCATTATTGGAAACGCCATAATAGTTATGCGGAAACCCTACGGCTAATTTCCATAGATTATTTCCAAGGGGCATCAATTGTGTATCGGTGGTATTTTGCCCCCAATTGGTTTTAACATATTTCCAATCGGAAGATCCTGAACTATTAGTGGTAATCACTCCGGTGTGGGCCCAAATATTACCGGAATAATCCATGAGTCCTTGGTCGCCTTCCGCAGCATTGAAGTATACCGTTATAGAGTCCCGCTCCGTGGCATAATTCGGGTCTGAATAAACAACCTCTGCATTAATAGTATGGGCCAGTAACCCACAGAAAATGATGATGATTCCTCTGGTTTTCATCTGTGATAGTTCATTGAATTGATAGGGATAATTCTTGAGAAGCCTATTATATTAATATACTTAAAAAAGTTGTCATTCTGACTTTGTTACTTATTATTTTAATCGTTTGTAGATAGATGCTTGTACCATGTAAAATAGAGGATGATGGTTAGTATAATGCATATACCACCCAAAATCAAGGACATTGACCACGTTTTGAACATGAGACTCATCATAAATAGGAAAAGTGTTATTTGCCACGGCACCGCAATAACGGTTGAAAAAATGTCCCTGTTATTTTCTGCTTCAATGGCAAGCTGCTGTTGCAGGTCTAATTGTCTTTTGAATTTTCCCCAAGTTCCAAAGGGTCGCGTTTTATTATAAAAATTCTGGAGTGTTTCATCGTTTGTTGGTTCTGTTAATAAAGTACCTAAAATAGTGCCAATCAATGAGGCAGAACTGGACACCATAAACATGGTGTATTCCGTTACGCCTTCCGGCGCTACTGCTTTAAACGCAATGGCAGAGATCATACCTGCAATGGTTCCGATTGAGAAGCCCCAACCATTCATGCGAGCCCAGTACCACCGCAGAAGCATGGGAATCAACATCCCCGAACCAATACTCATGGTAATCCAACCCCAAATGGCATTAATGTTTTTGAATACCAGCATGGCAGCCAATCCCAATAAAACAATCAAAACAGAAGCGCCATAACTGTGTGTCATGAGCTGGCGATTGTTTGCTTTGGGATTAATATGAACCTGGTAAATATCTTTTACCCAATAGGAAGCTCCGGCATTGACGGTAGAATCAAATGTCGACATCCCTGCTGCCATCAAACCAGCAACCAAAAATCCTTTTATTCCAATGGGAAGCGTTTCCACCACTTTGGGTAAGACGAGTTCCGGATCAGTTATTTGAGTCCCCAGAGAAATACCAATCACTGCTATGGCGCCAATAAATACCCAGCGAAAAGAAAGGAGAAAAACCCACATGGCGCTCAACAATCCCGCTTCACGGTCATTTTTCACGGCGAAATATCTTTGGAGCATATAATTACCTGTTCCACCCGATCCTTCCAACACAACTTTTATCATGTAAAACATCACCGCAAGCCCAAACATATTATAAATAGAATATTGGGATATTTCATTGATGGCCAGTTTGCTTTGGGGTAAAAAACTGGACCATTCTTTAAAAGTGGTATCAAATCGCTGAAAAGTGCCGTCAAACATGGGTAATGAAATAGAAAAGGTCTCCGGCAAATTAATTTGTAGAGCAACATATGCCATATACGTGATGGCGGAAAAAATAAACATTCCCTGAAAAACATCTGTCCAAACAACACCATACAATCCGGAAGCAACCGTATAAATCATGGCAATAGAGATTAACAAGGCAGCTGCCCAGAATTCGGAAGGCAATCCTAGATAATTTTCAATTCCTAAAAATGTGTCCAAGAATTTTCCTCCACCCAAAGCAAAATAAGTTACCATTGCAATCGTCATAATGATGGAAGAAACGGCAGCAATGAGTCTCGCTGCTTCACCTTGTTTCCCATTTCCAAAACGGAGCTTCATCCATTCAGCCAAGGTCATGGCTCCGGATCGGGTATTCCATTTACCCATATAAATCATCAGAAAAGCCATAATGAGTGTAACGCCTCCCCTGATTTCGATATAAAATCCTTTTGCACCCAAAGCATAAATTAATGCTGCAATTATCATTGTCCCTGTAATATCCAAATTTGATGACATCCCGGAGGAGGCCAGCGCCCACCAGGGCAACTTTCTATCGCCGAGGAAGTAAGAATCAATGTCTTCACTTGCTTTTTTGCGCATGTATAAGCCGACAGCAACAATGGCAATTAAGTAGACAAATACAATAGTATAATCAATTGGTGTCATAGTGTGCTCTCTTCCTTAATAATATTTTTCCCGGTAATCACGGATCATTCTTTGGGCGGTAAATCGGACACTTGTTTTAATCGCTGATTTCATGAGGGTAGTCCATTGGGAAGAATGATTGTAGAATAAGGGTATAACATCATTTTCAAGTAGTTCATAAAGATGATTTGCATCCGCTTCGTCATCGGGGACATCGGGGTTCCCAATCGCCCATCCATTCACCCCGTGCTCGCAGGCTTCATTCCACCAACCGTCCATCACTGATAAATTAGGTACGCCATTTAATGAAGCTTTCATTCCGCTCGTCCCGGATGCTTCATTGGGCCGCAAAGGTGTATTTAACCAAATATCGACTCCGGATGTAATTAATCTCCCCAGCCACATATTGTAATTTTCAAGAAAAATCACTTTTACTTTGCCATATAGCTTATTTGAGTTGGTCACGATTTCCCGAATAATACTTTTTCCATGATCATCTTTCGGATGTGCTTTTCCGGCAAAGACAAATTGTACCTGTCCCTGGGATAATTTGATAAGCCGATCAATATCGGAAAATAATAAATGAGCCCGTTTATAGGTGGCAGCACGACGGGCAAAACCGATTGTTAGTACTTGCCTGCTCAATGCTTTTTGGACCTGGGCATTCGCATAACCCAACAATGTTCTCTTACGGTTTGCATGAGCCATCAATATTTTTTCATCCGGTATGGATTCCACATTTAACAATTTCTCCCCTTCTTGTCTCCATCCGAGTAAATAATCATCAAATAATTCACGGAATTGTGGACAAATCCAATAGGGATGATAAACGCCATTGGTAATATGATCGATTTGAGATTGTGGAAATTGTTCTTGAGCCACTTTACCATGGAGTTCAGAAACGCCATTGGCAGACCGGCTAAAATAGAGGCCCAATTCAGTCATGTGTAATCGACTATTTTTGACCAACGAAGGTAATTCAAGGTTTTCAGGAATTAAATCGTTGAGAAGGTTTTTTACTCTTTCCATGGAAAAATGATCGTGGCCTGCAGGAACAGGTGTATGGGTGGTGAAATGGCACTTTTCCCTTACAGCCTCTTCATCTTTATATTGGCCCAGCAACCCAAGGGTAAGAAATGAACAGTGTCCCTCATTCAAATGAAACGTTTCAATATTATCCAGTATCCCTAAATGTTCTAACAGTTTAATACCGCCAAATCCCAGAATAGCTTCCTGTAAAATCCGATGGTCTTTATTCCCGGAATATAGTCGTAAAGAAATTATTTTGTCTTTGTCACAATTGACATCCAAATCCGTATCCATAAAATATATTGGTAAAATATGCCCGTTGATACCAGTATAATTCAAGCGATATACTTCTATTTGAACATCTCTACCGCGAAGATGAAGTGGAAATGTAAAATCCAATTTTTTTAATAAGGGTTCCGGATCGAATTTTGGATATGTTTCAGATTGGTTACCTTCTTCATCAATGCGTTGTTTAAAATACCCTTCTTTATATAATAATGTAATAGCACAAAACGGGAGCCCTTCATCCCCCGCTGCTTTAATATGATCTCCGGCCAAAATACCCAGTCCGCCGCTATAAGTCGGCAAACTGGAACTAATACCAATTTCAGCAGAAAAATAGGCAATTTTAATTTGTGATTCTGTCGATGTCATCCTTGTCGTAACCTATTACTTTCTTCAGTCAGTTTTCTCATTCGTTTTATCAATTCATCCGATAATTGATCTTTTTGGAAACGCCATTCCCAATTCCCACCAATTGTTCCGGGTATATTCATTCGTGCTGTTGAATCCAAACCTAAAATGTCCTGGAGCGGTATAATGGCAGTGTTACCCTTTGAGTTCAACGTAAACGAAATAAAATCCCAGTTAATCTCAGACCCATCAGTGCCCAATAATTCTAATGCTTGACTTCTTTCAAAGGAAATTTCATTGGCAGATTGGGTATTTCCATTGCCCGGTTTAGCTTGAAACCAGCCGATGGAAGTATCATTGTCGTGGGTGCCGGTATATACAACTATATTTTCTTGATTTAATTCCTGAATAGATCCATTCAATTGTTTTCCATATCCAAAAGACATTTGCAATATTTTCATTCCGGGAATATTAAACATTTCTTTCAAGGGCTCTGAATCCAATGCTGCTTCACCCAAGTCTTCTGCAATGATTGGTTTTGAGCCAATACCCCTTTTCACCGCTGACAGTAATTTCTCTCCAGGGCCTTTAACCCATTGGGCGATTGCTCCGCCTGCTTTATCCATGGGTATTTCCCAATATTTTGCAAAACCGTTAAAATGGTCAATTCTGACTACGTCTACAAAAGTAAATAAATGTTTAAATCGAGATATCCACCAAGCATAACTTGATTTTTCATGAGCATCCCAATCATAAATTGGATGCCCCCAGACTTGACCGTCTTCAAGGAAATAGTCCGGCGGGCAGCCTGATTGAAATATCATATAACCTGCTTCATTCAACTTAAACAGATCGGGGTTTGCCCATACATCTGCGCTATCATGGGATATATAAATGGGAATATCCCCTACAATACGGATTCCCTTATTATTTGCATATTTTTTTAATCGTTGCCATTGGGTATAAAATAAGAATTGTTGAATCTTCAGTTTTTGGATAAATGGCTGTTGTTTATGTTGAATCTTTTCTATATCAACTTTATTAAAATTGGAGTAATCATTTTCCCATTCTGTCCAAATTTTATTTTTATGAATTTTTTTAAGTGACAGAAATAAAGAATATGTATTTAACCAAAATTCATTCTCTTTACAAAATATATCATACTTTTGTTTTCCAACTTCAGAGGCTCTTTCAAAAAATTGATTGCATACAATATCAAGAATTTTTTTTCTTTCAGGAATCACCCTATCATAATCTACTTTGTCTTTAGAGTAATTATTAAATTCGACTAATTCCGCTTCTTTCAAATAACCATCTTCCAATAAGAAATCAAAGCTGATCAACATTGGATTATTTGCAAAAGCAGAAACGGTTGTATAAGGAGATCGATTAGACCCTGTATCACAGGTAGGCAAAATTTGCCAAAGACTTTGCCCCATTTCAGAAAGATGATCAATAAATTTGAAAGCTTCTGGTCCTATTTCCCCTATTCCATAAGCCCCGGGAAGTGAAGTAATATGAAGCAGAACACCGCTTTCTCTGGGGAAAAAATTCAAAATAATCCTTTATATATTAATCAGTAGGATTGCTTTGACCTTGGACTTGGTCAATCAACCTGTCCAAATCAAATTCATCTTTTTGCATAATATTTTTTACAATCGGATTGATATCAATATCAAGACGTTGACCTGCGAGGGTAATATCCAAAACAATGTAATTTGATGCAATTTTTGTTATGGCGGGGGTTGAAGTCCAAATTGCACGTCCATTTTGCTCGGACGCACTACCCATGATGGTTAGTTTATGATCGACAACCAATACAATTTTGGGCTTCCATATTTGCCGAATATCTTCTTCCTTCAACTGATAAGAAACGGTTGTTCCAATAGGTTGACTGATTTCGGAAAAAGAAAAAACGATTATATCAATATTCCGTTTGTGAGCTGCATTTAATTCTTTGTGTACTTTTTTAAATTCACTATTCCAAACATTGATAATGATAGATGATTTCGCATTATTGATTACTTCGCGCATTTTATAAATAAGATTATCATACCCATGGATATGCCAAAAATCAAACGCTTCTTCATTTAAATCTAATTTATCTAAGGCTGATTTCAATCCGTCAAGTTGATCTTCATGTAAATTTTGTAAATGTTCTATTAGGGAGTATGGAGATAAAGGAACAAACCGCTTTGGAGAATCTCCTTCAGAATTAACTATTCCCATTTTTTCCAACCGGTTTAATGTAGCATAAATTGCAGAACGGGGAATTCCTGCATCCTTGCTGATTTCATAACCGGTCGCCGGATTGTTTTGTAACAAGCTAATATAAGCTCTTGCTGCATTCGTCGATAAGCCGAATTTCTCCAGCAGTATGATAATTTCTTTATCAGTAGTTGCCATAGTTCCTTAATGACTAATAATTTATTTTAAAATTGATCAAATTCTGTTGAGACGTTCACCTGAATATACTTAAGTTACAAACAGTAACTCAATAGTGAGTTACTAATTTTTAATAGTTATTTAGCTAACTACTTTTTTATGAAATTCATTCTTTGTGCATTACTATCAGGTGGAATGGTTATAAAAGCAGACAGTCCAAATTGGGCGAAAAATGCTATTTGGTACCAAATTTTTCCTGAGCGATTTTACAATGGGGATCGGGGAAACGATCCTACTATTGAGAGTTTAATGGGTACCTGGCCTTGGGATGCCCAGGTTGATTGGGAGATTTCTCCATGGACGTCTGATTGGTATCAATTTCAACCTTGGGAAATAAAGAACGGAAATGATTTCCGTTACCAATTCCAAATAAGACGTTATGGTGGCGACCTACAAGGCGTGATTGATAAACTGGACTACTTAGAACAGCTGGGCATTAATGCCATTTATTTTAATCCTGTTTTTGATTCTCCTTCATCTCATAAATACGGCGCCGCTTATTACCATCATATTGACCGGTATTTTGGTCCCGATCCTTCGGGAGATACTGAAATGATTCATTCAGAAAACCCTGTTGATCCCTCAACTTGGATGTGGACCAGCGCTGATAAATTGTTTTTAGAGTTAATTGAGAAAGCACACAGTAAAAATATTAGAATTATTATCGATGGTGTATTTAACCATGTTGGCCTCACGTTTTGGGCTTTTCGGGATGTAATTCAGCATCGCGAAAAAAGCGATTATTATTCGTTATTTAATATTGAGGGCAGTGGCTTAACGGACAAATCCCATCTAAACAATTATCAAACTCTACCTGATTATTTAGTTCAAAAAGGCCAATCTCCCCTTCGATATACTGGTTATGTGGCAGATTTACCGGCATTTCGTCAGGATGAATTTGGACCGGTTGAACCCATACGAACACATCTCCATGAAATTGTTAAGCGCTGGATGGACCCCAATCAGGACGGTGACCCATCAGATGGAATCGATGGGTGGCGATTAGATGTCGCTGAACGTTTACAGATGAAATTCTGGGATCAATTCAGCTCCTGGGTAAGGGATATTAATCCGGATGCCTATATTACAGGTGAAATCTGGTGGCAAGATTACTGGAATAATAAACAATTTAATGCATCTCCCTGGCTGGAAGATGGCCGTTTTGACGCCGTGATGAATTATCGATTTGGCGATGCTATGTTTAAATTTTTTATCAATCAGCAGAAACAAATTACCGTGACAGAATTGGATAGTTTATTAAGAGGAATTATATCAGACTATGGTTATGAAAAGGCGCTCGTACTTCAAAATGTATTGGACAGCCATGACATGGAACGATTGGCCTCAGCTGTCGTCAATCCTGACCGGTGGATTGACCATGGAAACAACGTGTGGTACAATCGAGAATTTGATATTCGAAAACCCACCCCTGAAGAACGGCAGATTCAAAAAACCATTATTACATTTCAATTTATGTTCCCCGGTGCTCCTTATATATATTATGGGGATGAAGTGGGAATGTGGGGAGCAGATGATCCCGGCTGTCGGAAACCAATGGTATGGAAAGAATTCGCTTACGATATAGAAAACGCTCACTTTTGCGATGAATTAGATGAATGTTCAGGGTCTCGACCTCCCGATGAAGTTATGTTTGATAATGATTTGTGGAGCCATTATCATCAACTCATTGCATTACGTAAAAAATATAATTCCCTTTCTAAAGGGAAATATCGAGCAGCTTATACCAATAATAAAACGGGTGTATTTGCCTTTGAGCGATTTAATGATAATGAACGTATTTTAGCCGTCTTCAATAGTTCAAATAATTCGACCTTAATTAAAAATGACATTTTCCCGGAGATCAGATCAAATTGGAAACGTTTGTTTGGTGATAATTCAAATAATTTAAATGCAAAAGATGCACAAATATTTATTCATAATTAGTTTTTCAACCGCTCTTTTTGTCTCATGCGGAAAACAGGGCGATCAATCTTTGGCTGTTGTAAACGATCATATTATATCATTAGAATCATTTATTCCGAAATATAATCAATTCCTCAATGTGACATCCCAGAAGGATAATCTTGCTAACCGAAACTTATTTTTGAATTCTCTCATTGATGAATGGTTAATCGTAGATTATGCAAAAGAAACCAGCCTGGTAGATGACCCTAATGTCATGAGGGAAAAACAATGTATCTATGACCAAATATTATTGAATCACTTTTTTGATAATCAGATAGCGCCAAGAACAAAAGCAACTGAATCAGATCTAAGGCGTTTATTCGCTTGGTCCAAAATGTCTCTACATGTACGTCATCTTTATGCAAAAGATCTCAACACCATTAATGCGATTCAAGCAGAACTCCGGAGCGGTGCAAATTGGAATGCATTAGCACAAACCTGTTTTCATGATTCATTATTGAAAAACAATGGCGGTGACCTTGGCTGGATAAATATGGGTGAAATGGATCCTGCCTTTGAGGTAGTCGCTTATACATTAAAAGATGATGAAATTTCAACGCCGGTGAAAACGAAATATGGGTATAGCATTATCCAGGTTCTTGAAAGAGAAAGAGATATTTTTCTGACAGAACAGGATTTCCAACTTGAAAAAGATTACTTGTTAATGATGGCAATACAATATAAGAAATATCCTGCTATTAGAGCATTTACCGATAGCGTTGAAGCAGAGATGGATATCGTTTTTTCCCACGATAAATTAAAAGAATTATTTGATGCTATTATCAGCGGCAATGAATCAAACAAAATGTTCAGCCGTATGCCGTTAGTACATTTTAACAATGAACATTTCTGGACGGTTCAAGAAGTCTACAATAAATTAATTTCCCTTTCGCCTCGTCAATTCAATCACATTACATCTATAGAAAATTTGAATAGTATTATCAATGGTCTGGTAATCAGGGAGTTATTTCTACAAGAAGCTGAAAAATTAAAATTACAAAAAACTCCCTCTTTTTCTGATACATATTCACAAAAATATAATAATTATTTGATCAACCTTTGCTTAAAGAATTTATATGAAGCAATACCCTTCGATGAAAATGACCGTTCACAAAAAATAAAATCAGCATATTTAAATTTAAGAAATGATCTTGCCGGCAAAAGTATAATCAAAATAGATAACATGGCTGTAAAAACATTTGTATTCAATCAACAAAGTTCATCATGAAACCGTTTCATAATTTATTTTTTCTCCTTGTTATGATTGGCTTATTATCGGCCGGTACAACAGGGAAATTAACCGGTATTCTTTTAGATCAAGAAACAGGCGAACCGCTCATTGGGTGTAACGTCATTTTGACAGGTACCGACTTAGGGACTGCATCAGACATTAAAGGTGAATATTTTATTTTAAACATTCCTCCAGGTACATATTCTGTTCGTTTTCAAATGATTGGTTATGAATCGGTCATATCGGAAAATGTTAGTATTTCTATTGATAAAACACCCCGCCTCAACGGTAGTTTGGGCATTGAAGCAATTGAAGGTTCCGAGGTTATCGTAACAGCGGAAAGAAAATTAATCCAGTTTGATGTGACCCAGTCAGAAGCAAGGATTACCTCAGAAGAATTGGATGCTATGCCGATAACAGAAGTAAAGGATGTTTTGAGGTTGCAGGGGGGAATTACCCAAGATGCGGGGGGCGGACTCCACATGCGCGGTGGGCGCACCAACGAAATTTCATATATGGTAGATGGCGTTCCAATGAGCGATGCCTATGATGGAGGTCTTTCTGTACAAATTGAAAATGACAATATCCAAGAACTCCAGGTTATCAGCGGTACCTTTAATGCCGAATATGGAAAAGCGCTTACCGGCGTTGTGAACATGGTTACAAAGGATGGTGGAAATGATTTTCAAGGATTTATAAATCTCTACGCCGGAGATCATATAACAAATGATCCCATATTTCTTGACCTCGATTCTTATACTGTTCAAAATGACATCAGTATATCGGCAAATTTAAATGGTCCTATTATTCCGGATTTTATTACATTTTATTCTTCTGGACGAATAAATAAATCAAACGGATGGCTCAATGGCTTAAAAACATTTACGATGTATGGGGATTCGCTCTTTCACGATACGAACCATAATGGTTATCGTGATAGCCAAGAGAAATTAAAAGATCCGTATATCAAAAGTATGAATTGGTTCGATGCGTGGTCAACGCAAAATAAAATCACCTTTAGATTAAGTCCCACAACACGATTTAAATTGAATTCCATTATTAACTCCGGTGAGTCTCAGAATTACAACGAAGACGATGACCATTTCAATCAAATGGTACAAGGCGGTAGAAAAACTGATCACAATTACGGAAGTTTCGTTGCTTATAATTTATCCCATTCATTTTCATCTAAGTCCTTTGTCGAAATCAATGTCACTGAGTATATACATAAATTTGAGTCCTATTTATTTGCAAATCCTTTAGATAGCCGTTATAATACTCCCGATAGTTTATTTTGGGCACATACTGTCGGGGTGTTACCGGGCGATATTTTAGACAAATATGGTCAAGAAGCAAACTATTTCCCGGAGTATGCATTTGACCGATGGGGCGTGGACACAGACAGATTGGAGCGTGAAACAGATACGAAAAGTTTAAAGTTTGATTTAACAAGTCAATTCAATAAATATAACCAATTGAAATTTGGATTTGATATTACACGACATCAATTAACCTTCGACAGTTATGATTTATTGGATTTATCGGAGGCGGATCGAATCTATACTCCAATAATTCCGCCGGTAGGCAGTTACAACCGAACGACTTATAAATTTGAACCCAAAGAAATGTCTTTCTATCTACAGGACAAAATTGAATATGGAGATATGATTATTAATGCTGGAATCCGATTTGAATCATTCGATCCAAAAGCTAAAGTGCCAATGAATATTCATGAACCTTACATTCATAACCCACGCAATCCGGCACTTGATACGCTTACTATTGATGAATTAGAAAATATCCGTTGGGGAGATATTTCTTACATTGATGAAGATAGTCTGGGAAATCCTCTTAGTCATTCGTATGCAGAATACTATGACCGTTTTAACGATCAGCCTGGCCTTGCTAACCAAAAGGGCTGGTGGGAAAAAACAAATGTAAAGTCTCAATTAAGTCCACGTTTAGCCGTTGCATACCCCATTTCTGACAAAGGAGTTATTCATTTTGCTTACGGCTACTTTTTTAAGATACCGGATTTTTCAAAATTATACGATGAAACAGATTACAAGCTTTCGGAAACAGAAACAAATTTCGGAATATTTGGTAATCCGGATTTAAAACCGGAAACAACAATTAGCTACGAACTTGGTCTTCGACAGGAAGTCGGTCTCAATATGAAAATTGAGATAAAAGGATTTTACAGGGATGCGAGAAATTATGTTTCCAGCGGTATTCCAATTGACTTAGGCGATGGTAAGTCATATTATACGTATGTGAATAAGGATTATTCCAATTCTCGCGGTATCATTTTTTCTTTTTATAGGCGATTTAATCATTTAATTGGATGGACCCTCGATTATACATATCAAATAGCAGAAGGGTCTAATTCAAATCCGGATGAGGAATTTGGCGCTGTATTAGACGGTGAGGAACCTGCCCGCTCAATCATTCCATTAGACTGGGATCAAAGACATAATATAAATGGGTCAATTTCTATTGGTCAAAATGGTTGGGGAGCTAATGCGATTTTTCAATATGGAAGCGGTTATCCGTACACGCCGGAGATTACCAATTATGAACAACAAGGGGCAGTGTTATCAAATGTTTTACTGCGTAATAGCCGGAGAAAATCAAGTAATTTTAGAATCGATTTAAAATTATTCAAACAGATCCGGGTGGGGACCATAAACGGCAAATTCTATATCAACATTTATAATCTGTTTGACAGGCGAAACGAATTAACTGTGTATGGTGATTCTGGGCGGTCTGATCAAACAATCGAGGAATCGCGCGCAGAAATAATTTCTCCTTTTGAACCATTAAGACCGAATACGATTAGTGAATATTATAACCGTCCCCATTGGTACGATGAACCGCGGGAAATACAATTTGGATTTCAATTCGCATGGTAAAACATATTTACACAATTCTTATACTTAGTTTACTGCTGGCGCAATCCGATGAGAGGGGTGATCCAAATTTCCGCCGGGCAACCAATATCGACGTTAATAAAGTCCGTACCACCATATTTAATTATGGTATAACCGGAAGGACAGGAGCAAATCCGGGTGAAATCCCCTATGAATGGCCTGTAAATTCAAACCAGCACTATATTGCCATGACTGCATTGGCTGTCGGCGCAGAAGTACAAACTAACTCAGGTGAAACCAGAGCTTTGGTGACCATTCCCTTCCGTTCCGATCAATCTGGTAATTCCATGGCTTGGGAACCTGTCCCGGAGTATTTAAATCCCAATTCCCAGAAAATAACCATCAGCGACGACTTAGACTCCTGGCCTCCGAATTGGCCTGATAAAATGGATGATAGCAATGATCCGGGATGGCCGGGTTCCTGGAATGGTTATTTTGGAAAGAATCAATTTAACGCCCAACAGGAAATTTATTATAAAACATCGGATGATAAAAATTTCATTATTGGAAACCCTTACTCCCCGGATACGACTGATTTGAGCCGAAAAGGGGCCGGACTATTGACTGGGGTTCGAATAATGGAATGGAAACAAATTCTAATCGAAGATGTCGTTTTTATTCTCCACGAGATAACCAATGATGGTTCTTTCGACTATGAAAAAGTATCTTTTTCTATGTGGCTGGCAGATCTGGTTGGCGGCGATGGAGACAGCGGTGATGATACTCCTGATTTTGATTTGATCTACGATGTGGCATGGTCAATGGACAGCGATGGGGTTGGAAACGCTGCTTTTGGTTCAGATCCTGTCGGTGTTGCTGCAACGTCTTTTATAGAAACTCCCGGAAATAATACAGATCGAATTGACAATGATGGTGATGGGGAAGAGAATGGACCAATTATACTTGAAACTATGATTGAAAATGAAATTTTGGGGAACGCCATCGATGATAACTACAATGGTCTTATAGATGAAAATATGACCCACGTCCCATTCGGCGATCAAGCTGGAGTTTCTTATGCTGACCATATCGATAATGACAATGATGGAGAAGCCGGAAGTCCGGTTGTAACGCAAGCTATGATCAATGCTTCTAATTCAGGACCGTGGGGATTGTGGCCAAATATCAATGATGAAATTCAAGATTCAATTATTCATCTAATCGGATTGGATGAAACAGACTTGGACATGGCATTCGCAGACGGAATTGATAATAATGCTGATCCGGCAGATCCCTATGTATTAGAATATCCAATTGGACTGGGAGCGGAAGTCAATTCTCCACTGGTGGACTCAACGATGGTTTTAGCCGCTGCAAATGACACCTGGCTCCGATACAAAGTCCCCAATACTTCAATCATACTTTATGATGTGAACGATGAAGATATTGGAAAACCTTACGCCGACGGTGTCGATAACGACGGGGATGGCGCTGTGGATGAAGGCATCGATGAAGGTATTGATGAAATGATTGATGAATCCCGGGATGATTTTCTTGATAACGATGGCGATTGGGAATTGAGCGACGATATTGGTATTAATGGTGATGAATCCGGAGGGCTGGATGCCGGCGTCGGAGATCAAAAGCCCACATCCGGTTCCGGAACCGGATTCCCCGGCGAACCGAATATTGATAAAACGGATGTGTCAGAATCGGACCAAATGGGATTAACCGCCGTTGGTTATGACCCTGCTGGATCCATTCCTGTTACGAGTGACAATTATTTATGGCTGTTTTATATGACACCCGGGTCTTACTGGCAGCCGCCTGCCGGAGGACAGCCTCCAGGCGATTATGACTTATTTGTTACCTCTGGGTTTTTCCCGCTCCAGGCAGGGCAAACTGAACGCATTGCCATGGCAGTCACTCTCGGAAACGATGAAGCGGACGCCCTGAGAAATAAAGCAGTGGCACAAACCACCTATGACTTTGATTATCAATTTGCCAAAGCGCCAGATCCGCCAGTGCTTCAAGCTATCCCGGGAAACGGCAAAGTGACTCTTTATTGGGATGATAGCGCCGAAAAATCTGTTGACAAATATATGGGTGAAGTTACCAACGGCGTGGACCTCCATGACTTCGAAGGATATAAAATTTACAGAGCAACTGATTCCGAATTTAATGATGCCTATACGATTACTGATGGCGATGGAAATCTAACTTTTTTAGAACCCTATTCGCAAAAGGGGCAGAAGGCTCAATGGGATATAATTGATGGTAAAAGTGGTTGGCATCCGGTTGATTTAAACGGAATTAAATTTTATCTTGGTGACGACACAGGGTTGGAGCATTCCTACGTTGACGAAAATGTCGTCAATGGACAGCGGTATTATTATGCTGTTGTTTCCTATGATTACGGCGGTGATTTAACCAACAATATTATACCTAGTGATTCCCCCATGAAGCTGCGAGTGAATTCATTAACCGGTACGGTAGAAATGGGGCCAAATGTGGTTGAAGTAACCCCGTCTCCTCCTTCCGCCGGTTACGTTGATGCTGAATTCCTGGGAGATCAGATTGATCATATTACTGGTACTTCTGTCGGTGAAATATTTATTGAAATCGTTGAACCGATGGCTATAAAAGATTATCACACTTATCAGATAACGTTTGAAGATACCATATTGCCCAATCAACAGGGTTTGGCCGGGTATGATACTGTTACCACAAAATCCTATTATTTAGTGGATATTACTTTTGATGAAAATCCAGATACATTAGTCAATGACGATCACTATTTTCCGGAATCAGATGCACAAATTATAGATGGCTTCAGATTAGCTTTCAATAATGTTGATGATCTAACGTTCAATGAGGAACAATCGTCATGGTCCAGAGATAGTCTCTGGACATTCAAAGTTCTTAGATATGCCACTTTTAATGTTATTGGCACCAAGCTTCCCTATGATTATCGAATAATATTTTCAGACTCCCAATCAGACTCCACTATCGATTTTTGCATGCGCTATCTTCCAAATTCATCTACATGCTTTCCGGGGTTTTTATATCCGGGACGTGCCGTAAATTTTAAAGTTCAACGGCGGGAATCCCTCACTGGAGATGACAGTATAGACTGGGTGGAAATCCCCATCGGGTTTATTGATGTTATTCCTATCGGAACTTCTGATGGTTATTTCAATGCAGACGGAAATAGGGAAAGTGATTGGATTGTATTTTTGGACTATGAAGATTCCGATGGAAATCCTGCCCCCTCTTGGGCGTTTTATTTAAACCTACTCCCATTCGATGATGAATTAATTTATAACGAACCACAACCGGGCGATACAGCATATATTATTATTGAAAAACCATTCCTTCCTGAGGATATTTATGAGTTCACCACCATTGCTTCACACGTTGATCCCGTTCAAGCAAAGATTGATTTAAAAAAGATAAAGGTGGTTCCAAACCCATATCTCGCAGCAAATGCCTTCGAGGGTCAGAATACATTTACGTCGGGTCGGGGTCCAAGAGAAATTCAATTTCGATATTTACCTAAAGAGTGCACTATTCGCATATATACAATATCCGGGGAATTGGTGAAAACGATTCATCATTCTTCCTCTATGGATTCCGGTACTGGTAGGTGGGATTTACTTACCAAAGACAATTTAACTGCTTCCTACGGTATTTATGTTTATCACATTGATGCCCCCGGTATTGGAGAGCGGATTGGGAAGATGGCTATTGTAAAATGAGGAAACTCCTGAAAAATATTGTATGCATAATTTTATGTGCGTCATCTCTTCATGCCGTAGATAAAACCGGAACGACGGCTGCGGATTTTTTATCCATTAATGTGGGTTCACAAGCTATCGGTATGGGCGGCGCATTTACGTCTGTTGCCAATGACGCAACTTCCATGTATTGGAATCCTGCAGGTTTGAGTTTTTATGATATCAAGGAAGTGTATTTAAATCATTCCAATTGGATAGCTGATATTGCTTTTGATTATTTTGGCGTAACACTGCCCATTAGAGGCGGACACGTTTTTGGACTTAATATAACATCCGTCACCATGGCAGATATGAATGTTACACGATACGGAAATGAAGATACTGATGAAACCTTTTCCGCCGCAGATTATGCAATCGGGGTGACCTACTCCGTCAATCTAACGGATAGATTTTCTATCGGTTTTAATGGAAAATATATTCAAGAAACAATTGCCAATAATCATGCAAATGGTGTGGCTCTTGATGTGGGTACATTATTTACGACACCTTTTGGATTTCGTTTGGGAACCAGTATCAGCAACTTTGGTCCTAAAATGGGAATGACTGGTGACGATTTGTTGGTTCCGGTTGACGTGAATGAAACAATTAATGGAAACAATGAAAGTGTAACAGGGTATTTATCAACAGATTATTTTGATTTGCCACTTGTTTTAAGAGCCGGTATTTCTGATGATATTCTATTAGGAAATTTAGGTCGCTTGACATGGGCGATGGATGCCAATAATCCCAATGATAACTCTATGTATATGAATATTGGCGCTGAAGTTGGGTTATTCAAAGATATATTTGTGATAAGGGTCGGCGCGAATTCACTATTCATGAACGATAGGGAAAAAAAGTATTCTCTGGGATGTGGAATAAATGTACCTAGTTCTTTTGGAGGAATTTTACATTTCAATTATAGTTTTGAAACATTATCTCATCTTGGCGATTTCCACCAAATCAGTCTTCACATTTCCTATTAAAACAACCGAAAATTTTTCTTGAATTTTCCACAAATTCTGCTGAAATTCGAAGTAACTCATTCATGAGTTACTAATTATGTCCAATGAGTATTCGACATTAAATTAATGTTTCAAAACATTACATATACTCAATAACATTTTAAAATCGAGGATAATCTTATGAATAAAATGCTAAAATCTTTCAGTCAAATTATGATGACTGGAATACTTTTTATGTCACTTGGATGGCCACAAATAAGTGTCACATTTAATGTCGATATGAATAACGAAACTGTGGATGCGAATGGTGTTCATTTGGCGGGAGCCCTTCAAGGCTGGGATCCGGCTGCTACCGAACTGTTAGACACAGACGGTGATGGGGTCTATTCGATCACCGTCGATACCCTCACTGCCGGAGCGACCTATGAATATAAATATGTCAACGGTAATGCGTGGGGAACAGATGAATTTCAAGGACAGCCAAATCGATCTATTACCATTCCAGACACCAATACTGTTTTACCAGCCTATTGCTTTAATTCGCTTCTTATTTGCTCCGAAGTAAATATCACTTTAAATGTTGATATGAATTTTGAAGTTGTATCTGCGGCAGGCGTCCACGTCGCCGGTGCTTTTCAAGGCTGGGATCCGGCTGCTACTGAATTATTTGATACGGATGGTGACGGAATTTTTTCTGCCACAGTGGCGATGACGATTGGCGATACTGTCGAATATAAATATGTCAACGGTGATGCTTGGGGAGGCGATGAATTCCAAGGGCAACCAAACCGCTCTTTAATTGTTCCTGACGTTGACACCGAATTACCTGCATATTGTTTTAACAGTCTTGATCTTTGCGACTATGCTGCAGTGGGTGTTTGGGTAACGTTTCAAGTTGATATGTCATATGAAATAATTAACGAACTCGACGGCGTTCACGTCGCCGGTTCATTCCAGGGTTGGGACCCATCAGCAACGGAATTATCCGATGCAGATGGCGATATGATCTATGAAGTAACGCTGGACATCCTTGAAACTGCTGGCGACTCTGTATATTACAAATTTGTTAATGGCAATGAATGGGGTGAAGACGAAAACATTGGCGCTGATAGATTATTGGTTGTACCAGATACTACAACCGTTTTATCTGTGCCGTGTTATGGTAGTCTCGATCCATGTCCTACTCCTCCTGATAGCGTTGATGTGACTTTTGTGGTAGATATGCTATACCAAACAGTTTCAGCAAACGGTGTTCATGTTGCAGGAAATTTTCAAGGTTGGGACCCGGCGGCCAGTGAATTGACAGATGCAGATGGAGATGGGAAATATGAAGCAAGCTTTACATTTGCAGTTGGTCAAGCGTTGGAATACAAATTTGTAAATGGTAATGCATGGGGATCAGACGAATCTGTTCCCGATGACTGTGCCTCTGGCGGCAATAGAACGCTTGCTGCGCCGAAATTTGATCGACCATACGAAATCTGTTTTGAAATGTGCGAAGTCTGTCCGGCAGAACCGGTGACTAAAACAGTTGTCTTTTCGGTTGACATGTCCGAATGGCTCGATGAAGACGGTGCAACCGGCATGCCTCTTTTCAGCGTTTCTCGCGGTGATCAAATGCAGGTTCGTGGTGGTTTTAACGGCTGGAATTGTGATACTCCTGAAGATTGCGAAATGTCACGTACACCAGGCACAAATATCTTTAGCCTGGCTGTTTCTCTAACAGATCAAGCGGATAAAGATTTTGAATACAAATTCTATCTGCAGCATGATTCAACTTCATTAGCGTTATTTGAAGCTGAATATGGGGCCATGTACGGAGATATGGGATGGGAAGATTCGCCACAGTATGGTGGATCCAACCGTATCTTTCAAATAGGTGAAGATGATGGTACAGGCTTACTGGAATTACCTCTTGCCGGCTATTATGACCTCCCTGCTGGTGCAGTTGTGCCTGCGGGAACAAATGTGGCTCTCACCTTCACAGTAGACATGACCGGCGCAGATGCGGATGGTTTTAACTCTAATGAAGATACGGTCTCATTGGTTCTCAAGGACAAATGGCTGAACTATTTACAGGGCTTTGGTGATAATTCAACACACGCGGCTACACCAAATGGCGATGGTACATATTCGGTTACCGTTGATTTTGCCGGTCCGATTCCCTGGCATATGATTTACACTTGGGGATTTTATGATGTTTCGGAAATTGTTGATCTTGAAGAAGGCGGCGGTTTTGGATTAGGTCGATTCCGCGCCCGCTATCATCACGCCAATTCTGACCGAGGATGTGTTTGGGAAGATTTTACTTTCGAACAAGATACCTGGCAGAAAGATCCTCCTTTACCTATAGAAGATTATGATCCAAGTGCTGTTTGCATTGCTTTAGAAGTAATTAGCGATGTCGTTCCGGCTAAATTTCAATTGTCGGATAACTATCCAAACCCATTTAATCCGACAACGAATATTTCATTCAGCATCCCCATGGCATTGGATGTCCAAGTGAATGTCTATAATGTTTTGGGTCAAAAAGTAGTTACTTTTAATGAAGGTCAACTAGATGCCGGTACATATAATATTCGCTGGAATGGAAGAGATCAAATGGGGAACGTATTAGCCAGCGGTATCTACTTCTACGAATTACAGGCTGGTGATCAATTCAAACAAATCAAGAAAATGACTTTTGTGAAATAATTTATTTTCTTGCAATGCTTAAAAAAGGGGTTCAGTTTTGAACCCCTTTTTTTATTTAAAACTATCATTCACCTTAATACGTATTTAATATGAAAAAAACCATATTATCCTGGCTGATTTTTCCTTCCTTAATATTCTCTCAATATGAGCTTATCACATTCAACGTTATTGTTCCTGATTCTACAGATCATGTTTACCTCATTGGTAACCATAAAAACCTTGGTAATTGGAATCATTCTAAAGCTGTAAAGCTCATTACAGTGAACGATACCTTATTTACAACAACGGTTAGATTACCGAAGAATAAAACTATTGAGTTTAAGTTTACCCGTGGTAGTTGGGACAAAGAAGCGCTGGACAATAATTTATCTATTCCACAAAATCATTCAATCACAGTTGGAGAACAAGATACGATTAATTACACGATCCATTCATGGAAAGATTGGCGACCATTTCCGATGAATCAAGTCAAGGGGAATTTGATCATTTATGAAAATGTGTACTCACCCCAACTGGATAATGACAGAACAGTCCTCGTCTGGTTACCCCCTTCTTATGAGATCGATATAAATAAACGCTATCCAGTTCTCTATCTTCACGACGGACAAAACGCGTTCACTTCCGGACTCTCCTTGTCTGGTGAGGAATGGAAATTAGATGAAACAGTTACTAAATTAATTGATCAACAAAAGATAGAAGAAATTATTATGGTCGCCCTATATAACGGTGAAAACCGCACAGGTGAATACAGCCCAAAACACCAGGGAAATGCGTATGCTGATTTTTTAATCCAGACCATTAAACCGTGGATTGATCAGACATACAGAACGCAGAATGAATCTGAACATACGGCTGTGCTTGGTTCATCCATGGGCGGGATTATTTCTTTTCATTTAGGGTGGGAACACAGCAATATTTTTTCCATGGTTGGATGTTTGTCTCCTGCCTTTTTAGTGGATAGGAATGAAATCATCAACCGAGTTAAAAAATCCAAAGAAAGTCCGAATTTCAAATTTACAATTCAAAATGGGACAGAAGAATTGGAGGCAGAACTCCAACCTTCTATCAATAAAATGATTAAATATTTAAAGAAGAAGGGTTACAAGGAAAATACAGATTATTTATATAAAATTTACGATAGGAACAATCACACTGAAAAAGCCTGGGCACAACAAGTAAGAGATACCCTACTCTTTTTCTTCGGTATTTGAAACAGCCGCATATTGTTGCCAAAACCTAACGGACTCAGCCCATTCTTCAGAAGAATAGTGCGCTTTTGTTCCTCCGAATAATTCCAATTGGTTCCTCATCATAGTCACCGGTCCCATTGGTAATTTATCCACTTCTTTCGGTAGCGCATGAATACTGATGAGTTCCCATTCACTATTAGTAGAATGTTCATTGTTTTCTTCCAAAACATCATGGCGATACAGAATGAATTCCACTTTTCCTGACGGTAATGGATTGGCGTTAACAATGCGAATTTGTATGTAAGGTTCTTCGTTCCGTCTTCGTCTTACGAATTGGGATATAAGTTTTGAATGCTCATCTATTTTTGCAAATGGACAAATAAAATGATTAGCCATTTCATTGGATCCATGGACTATTCTTACTCCGTCGCGATATCCTTTTGTATAAAAACCTTTCACCATTCGCGCTTCTGCATGACTTGCAATTTCTTCAAAAGATAAATCAGGAGAATAGGTTTTTCCCGATCCTTTTACTTGTCTGCGAACAAAATTATTTACTGCAACTTTTCCCATATTTTTTCTCATTTTTGTTAAATTAAATTTACAGTATTGTTTTGATTCCGGCGCTGAAAAGGTGAATTTCTTGCAGTGATTATTTCAAGAATTGAAAGGAGTTCTAATGTTTAAGTTGGTTTTGTTGCGCCACGGTGAAAGCCTGTGGAATCTGGAGAATCGCTTTACTGGATGGACAGACGTTGATTTAACTGCCAAAGGAGAAGAGGAGGCCGGGTCCTCCGGAATAATTCTGAAGGAAGAGGGTTATGAATTTGATGTTATTCATACGTCCGTTCTTCAACGTGCTATTCGCACTATGGAATTATGTCTAAATGAAATGGGAATCGTTGACATTCCTATTATCTATAATTGGCGATTGAATGAACGTCATTACGGAGCATTGCAAGGGCTAAACAAAGCAGAAACAGCCAAAGAATACGGTGAAAAGCAAGTTCACGAATGGCGACGAAGTTACACGACGCCACCCCCTAAATTAGATATCGACGATAAACGGCATCCAAGGTTTGACTCGGTTTACAAGGATTTAGACCCCAAGGATTTACCGGCATCAGAATGTTTAAAAGATACTGTGGATCGATTTCTTCCCCATTGGTTCAGTCAAATAGCGCCGGATGTGAAATCAGGTAAAAAAGTATTGATTGTTGCTCATGGAAATTCTCTTCGGGCATTGGTAAAATATCTGGATAAAATTTCTGACGAAGAAATCGTTGGACTCAATATTCCAACAGGTGTCCCGTTAATTTATGAACTGGATGAAAACCTAAGGCCATTAAAACACTATTATCTCGGAGACCAGGAAGAAATTGCAAGAAAAGCGGCTGCTGTTGCTGCCCAGGGAAAAGTGAAATAATTATAATTTAAAAAGACTCAAATCCCTCTTTTTTATGGGGGACTTTTAACATCACAAATTATTGATTCTGAACATTTCTTTTTTCAATTGC
>CAZBEY010000017.1:0-33345 GCA_964491015.1 uncultured bacterium
CAGAATCAGCGTTGAGCGATACGTCTCATTCTGGCCATACGGCGTAATGCTTTTTTACGGGAATCTCTTTTTGCATCACTTGGCTTTTCATAAAAAGCTCTCTTTTTCACATCCCTGAGTACTCCGGCACGTTCCCATTTCTTTTTAAAACGGCGTAACGCCTTTTCCAGCGGTTCGCCTTCTCTAACGGTCACTTCGACCATTTGCAATCACCTCCTTCCAATTATCCTAAATATGTTCGTAATGTTTTGCTTCGTGAGCGGTGTCGTAAGCGACGGATCGCCTTCTCTTTGATTTGTCTGACACGTTCCCGAGTTAAATTAAATTCTTCGCCGATTTCATTCAGCGTTAATGCATAATCCCGGTCTATCCCGAAATACATTTTGATGACCTGACGTTCTCGCTCTTTGAGGGTATAAAGTGATTGGCGTATTTCATCCTTCAACGAATCGTTCATTAACGGTTCGTCGGGAGATGATTGATTTTCATCCTTTATTACATCGATCAATGAATTCTTATCCCCTTCACGAAACGGTGCATTCAATGAATGATGACGGCGAGAAATCCGCATGGCGTCAATGACTTCGTCGGGAGTCATTTCCAATTGACGCCCGATTTCTTCTTCATTGGGTGAGCGCTCAATTTCCGCTTCAAGTTTTTCAGCGGTCTTAGTGATCTTACTAATCGTTCCGACACGGTTTAATGGTAGTCGAACAATTCGTGAATGTTCTGCCAGTGCTTGAAGAATTGATTGGCGAATCCACCAGACAGCATAGGATATAAATTTGAAACCCCTCGTCTCGTCGAATCTGCCGGCTGCTTTAATCAGACCTAAGTTGCCTTCATTGATTAAATCAGTTAGAGGCAGACCCTGTCCCTGATAATCTTTGGCGACGGAAACAACAAAACGTAGATTTGCTTTTACCAGCTCCTCCATCGCTATTTGATCGCCCTTATGGATCAATTGAGCTAATTCCACTTCCCTGGCGGGAGGCAGTGGTTCATAATGACCAATTTCTTCTAAATATCTGCTGAGACTTCTGTTGGACTCATTTACTGTGCGCGCAGCTTTTGCCATAGGTTTCCTCTAATTTGCGTTTCGGATAAAGCAAGGTAATTTACACTAAATTAACCAGCAACTCAAGATATAGACATTATTATTTTATTCGTCTTTTAGTATCATTGAAAACTCTTCAACTGATAAAGTTTCCGGACGACGTGAAAAATCAATTTTTTCCTTAACTGGTTCTGAAATTTCAAAACCCGATAATGTATTTCGAAGCATTTTTCTTCTACTTGAAAATGCAGCGCCTACTATCTTTTCGAAACGATCAAATTCATGATCTTCAAGGAGAGCATTTTTCTTTTTCACCAGGCGTATTATAGCTGAATTCACTCTTGGTTTTGGTATAAATACTTCCGGTGGAATTGTAAAACAAATTTCCACATTTAGGAATGCTCCAACCATAACGGTTAAGCGTCCATAGAGTTTTGATCCATAGTTGCTGGTGAGGCGTTCAGCAACTTCTTTTTGAATCATGAAAAATGCTTCCGACCAGTAACTTCGCTGTTTGATCAACCAAAATAATATGGGTGATGTTATGTTGTATGGAATATTTCCAACCACTGTCACAGGCTTTGGAATGGGTAGCTCTTCAAACATTTGATTCAATACATCATTCTGAACGAAATGGCAGCCCTTTAAATCATCTCGATCGTGCAAATATTTGATTAACATTGGATCTATTTCAATTGCTGCCATATGATTGACAAGTGGTAAAATTCGTTCTGTTAATGCACCTTCACCCGGGCCGATTTCAAGAATGGAATCATTGGGCTGGGGATTAATTGTCCGAACAATTTTACGTAAAAGATTAGTATCAGTTAAAAAATTTTGACCCCATTTCTTACGAAATGGATGGCGTGTCGATAGAGTCATTATGAAATTTTATATTCCAAAAAGTGCTCTGGCATTTTCTGTTGTAGTGTCGGCAATCAGTTCAATTGAAACACGATGAATTTCTGCCAATTTTTCTACGACGTAATATGTACGGCCGGGCTCGTTGGGTTTTCCCCTAAACGGTACGGGACTCAAATAAGGCGAATCTGTTTCAACCAGAATTTTGTCTAATGGCAATTCCTTTGCAACCATTGGTAACTGACTGTTTTTAAATGTAAGATTTCCTGAAAATGAAATATAATAACCCAAATCCAGAAATGTCTTGGCTGTTTCTAAATCGCTGGAGAAACAATGAGCAACCCCTGTTACATCCGGGAATTCTGAAAGAATTTGAATCGCATCACCATCCGCATCCCTGTTATGAAAAATAATGGGTTTTTCTAACTCGCGGGCTAAAGCCATTTGCTTTCGAAAAACTTCTTTCTGTATTTCCGGATCTGAAATATTTCGAAAATAATCTAACCCAACTTCCCCCATTGCAACCATCCGGTCAGACGTCATCAAGCCGGCAATTTTTTCTATAAAATCTTCCGGAGAATCTTTGGCGTCATGGGGATGGACGCCTGCTGATCCATAAATTACATCATACTGCTCTGACAGCTCCAGACATTCTAGAGAATCCTCTAAGTTGGTGCCAACACAGATGAAGCTGCTCACTCCCTTCTCTGCGGCACGGCTCAAAACACCGTCTAAATCATTTTTAAGATTTTCATAGAATAGGTGGCAATGGGAATCAATTAAAGTCATATATTTTCGGACTGAAAATTATCAATATCAATAAATTTTTTCCCCTGATTCAATTTTCTCATTATCCAGAACAATTAAAGACAATTCCTTTTTACGAGAAGCGGCTAAAAGCATCCCTTTGGATTCCACTCTGCGGATAGTCGCAGGCTCCAGGTTGGATACCACCACAATCATTTTTCCAACCAACTCCTCTGGTGAATAATGATCTGCGATTCCGGACACAATCTGTCGTTTTTCATCGCCCAATTGAATTTGAAGTTTGTAAAGTTTATCTGCTTCTTCCACTTTTTCAGCAGAAAGTATTTTAGCTGTTTTTAGACCAAGTTTCTTCAGATCCTCGACTGTAGCTGTTTTTTCTTTTGAATGTTTAGGCTGCTGATTCTCCTCTTTTTTAATATCAATTCGAGGGAATAACGGCGGATGCGCTTCTATAGTTGTACCCGGCTTTAATCCGCCCCATTGAAAATTAGTTCCGTCGGTCCTCAATGTTTTTAAAACCAATTTTGTTCTATGAGGCATAACCGGTGAAAGCAAAAGTGTACCGATTCGTAATGCTTCACCGGCAGTATATAGGACTCGCCCGGCAGATTCTTTATCGTTTTTCACCAGTTTCCAAGGCGCTTGCTGCTCCATATATTTATTCACGCTGCGGATGAATTGCATCGTTTCTTCAATAGCATCATTTACTTTCATTTCATTGATTAAACGATGGACTAATCCGACTGTATTTTCCCCATAAGATTGTATGACATTTTCAGCATCACTATTGTTCCCGGGATCGGGAATAATTCCATCAAAATTCTTTTCAATCAGTTTACTCACGCGACTCAATAAATTCCCAAAATCATTTGCCAGATCACTGTTGTACCGCTTAATAAATGATTCAATAGTAAAACTGGCATCCTGACCCAATACCATCTCCCGCATTAGGTAATATCGAACCGGATCCACACCATATTTCTCAATCAAATCCAGTGGATTTACAACGTTTCCCAGAGATTTGCTCATCTTTGATTCACCGGAAAGCCACCAGCCATGTGCGAAAATAGATTGCGGCAGCGGCATGTTTGCCGACATAAGCATCGTTGGCCAATAAACAGTGTGAGTAGTCAAAATATCCTTGCCGATCAGATGATACTCACAAGGCCACCATTTATGAAACTGATCATCATTTATTCCAAAACCGGCGGCAGTGACATAATTAATGAGAGCATCAAACCATACGTAAGTAACATAATTATTATCAAAGGGTAAATCAATACCCCAGCTTAAACGTGTTTTTGGTCTGGAAATGCACAAGTCCCCCAAAGGTTTTCGCAGAAACCCCAGCACTTCATTTTTTCGGTGATCAGGTTGTATAAAACTTGGATTATCATTGATATGATCAATTAACGCTTTTTGATATTTGGACATTTTGAAGAAATAATTTTTTTCTTTCAATTTCTTTATATCCCGGAATTCTCCGGATTCAGCTTCTTTTTCAGTAATAAAACGCTCTTCGGACACAGAATATAATCCTTCGTATTCATCTTCATAAATATCGCCATTGTCAAAAACGGTTTGCAGTATATGTTGGACAACTTTTACATGGCGTGATTCGGTTGTACGGATGAAATCGTCATTAGAAATATGGAGCTTTTCCCATAATTCAAGAAAGCGAGGAGCCATTTCATCGCAGTGCTGCTTGGGCTTAACATCTCTTTTTTCTGCAGCTTGCTGCACTTTCTGTCCATGCTCATCCAAACCGGTGAGAAAGAAAACTTCCTCTCCTTCCGCTCGATGGTATCGAGCAAGCACATCTGCTAATATCGTTGTATATGCATGACCAATGTGAGGCTTATCGTTCACATAATAGATGGGTGTTGTAATATAAAATTTTCCGGACATTAATTATTTCCCTGTAAATGATGCTGAATATCAATCAGCATATTCGTCAGTTTCAACGGCATATAAAAGTTTTTATCGATCGAATTTATTGCATCCTCGATGGATGAATTAATCGCAGAAAATTCAGCTTTCGGGAATAAATTTGAGAAAGATGTTATAGAATCAGCAAAACCATTTTGGAATATGGGTGCGGGTAGCTTCTGTTTTAATCTATATGTTTGTAAAAACCACGTTTGAACGAGGAATAAATTATACTTGAATTCCTCCAAGTCACTCCGGGCCAATCGAGACATTTCATTAATATATTTTCTCCAGTCAGCGCTGTTTGAATTCACTATCGCTTCGACTTGTTTTTTCATTTCTGTTAAAATTTCTAAAACCGATCGCTTCTGAAGATATGTTGCCCGATGAATATTCCCATCTGATAGCATTGCATAAATTTCCGATTCTTTATGTGGAATACCTGCTGATTCAATATGGGATTTAATTTTTTCATCAGACAAGGGTGGAAAATCTATTTGCTGACATCGTGATTGAATGGTGGGAAGTAGTATTGATTTATGATCCGTTACAAGAATAAAGGTTGTTTTGCCCGGTGGTTCTTCGAGTATTTTTAATAACGCATTAGCCGAGGCGCCATCTCCGATGGATAAATAATGTGCATCAAATATCAAAACTGTTTTTACTCCTTGATCAATCGATTTTAAGTAAAGTTTTTTGCGTAATTCCCTAATGGAGTTGATTAGAATTCGATTCGATTTGGGTAATCGAATCTTAACAAACGGATCCGAACCTTTTTTCTGCAGCAAGTTCGTAAGTAATTCCTCGTTATTTTTTCCAATAATGGTTAACACATCCGTATCACGATCAACGCCTTCTTTAACTCTAGGCAAGGGTGTCACAATATGTAAATGCTCGTGCTGTAATGTGGCAAATCGTTTACAAGATGTGCATGTTCCGCATAAAATATCCTCTCCCAGGCAATTAAGCGCCGATGCAAATGAAACAGCTAAAGCTTCTTTTCCGGACCCTTCCGGTCCACTAAAAAGGTATGCACTGCCAATTCGATTGGATTGGATTATTTTAAGCAATCGATTCCAGACATTAGGTTGATAAAATGACGGATCCCAAATCATTGTTTTACAAGCCATTTTTCCGGGTCGAGTTTTTGATCTTTCCCCCAAATTTCAAAATGTAACTTTGCTCCATTAATAGACCCTGAATCCCCCATATATGCAATGACATCTCCTGCTTGTACTTGGCTGTCTACATTTGTTTGAATATTGGTAATGTGACTGTAAATCGTGAAAAAGCTCCCGCCATGATCAATAATAATAATGTTACCATAACCACGGATAAACGTAATCGTTGTTACGATTCCACCAAGGATCGTTGATATAGGAGAACCTGGTTTCCCTTTAATGTCAATTCCTGTATTATTCGTTGTGGTTTTTAATTCCGGATTCCATTTCCGTCCAAATTTGCTTATCACTCTGCCTTCAGCCGGCCAGGGCAGTTTCCCTTTTAGAGATGCGAATGATTTAGATTTAAGCGCTTCTTTTTGCCTTCGTATACGTTCTTCACGATCCGCTCTCAATTTATCCTCTTTAATTTTTTCCATTAGTTTCTCAAGTTCAACCACACCCTGCTTTTTTTCTTTTAAATATTGAGCCAATTCTTTTTTATTATGGTGAATTCTTTCTAATTCTCTTTTCTTTTGAATTCTTTTTGATCGTATATCCTTTATTTGTTTTTCACGTTCATTTTTTAAATGAGCGCTTCTTCGTAAGGTTGCTTCCCTGTCCAACTTAGTTTTCCCAATCTTTATCAGTAAATTATGAATTCTAATTTTATTTTCCCGATCAATATTGGCAATAATTTTTTGATATTTTGCTCGATAAACAGCCTGCCGCCAAGATGTTGAGCTCAACACTTTTTCAAGGTCTGACAATGTTCCTTTTTTGTATAAATGTTCCACCCGTGCGGCATAACGCAATCTTAATTTTTCCAACTCTTTTTCATTCGCGCTGATCTCATTTTTTAGAACTGATATTTGGTATTTTGCTTCCTTTTCCTCTTGTTTTATCTGGTTTAATAACCGCTCAACTAATGAAATTTCTTTTTCAAGATTCATAATGATTTTAGCAGTGGATTTTTCCTTAGATTCTTCCGACTGGATTTTTTTTTGTGTAGCAGCAATCTCATTCTTTAAGTCTCTGACCGCTTTAGACTGATAATTTATCTCCCGATTGAAATCCCTTTCATTGGTCTGTGACACTATGAAATTGGAAAAAAGAATGATGATGAATGTAATTTGTATATACATAGACTTAAAAGCTACCGAGGGGTTCAATTTCAATACAAAGGATTTTATGGTACGATTCAGAATAATCATATCTGTCCAAAACCAAATACTCTCGTCAAAACGGTTGGAGAACTATATCAACTATATGAAAAATATAGTCTTTATTTTTACAACACTGTAGAATAATCAAATTCGATTAAAAAATATTGCTACATTATACAAACTCACTGAATTTGACATAAGAATATTCAATGGGTGGGGGTAAACAGTATTCAAATCAGTTCACCATTTGAACATAGTCAAAAATATCAAATAAATATTAAGAAATAGAATGGTTCTTGACTGATCATCAATAAGGTGACTATTTTCCCCTTTCAACCCATAGGAGAGAATTTTGAAAAGTCCACTTTGGTCCAATTTATTTACGAACTGGAATTCACAAGAAAGTGAGAAAGTTCAGGTATTAAGAGAAATACCCGTATTCGCCGGTCTAAACAAGAAAGAGATAAATGAAATTGAAAAGCTCACTCATGAAAGGACGTATCAAACAGACGAAGATATATTTAAACAGCTTGCTCCCGCTGAGGGAATGTTTATTATTATTTCTGGAGAAGTAGAAATATATATTCACAATAATGGTGCAAAAAATATTTTAACAAATTTAAAAGATCATGAATTTTTCGGTGAAATTGCGTTATTAGACGAAAAACCTCGTACGGCCGGTGCTGTCGCCAGGAAACCGTCAGTGTTATTAGGGTTTTTTAAACCTGATTTATTGTCGCTTATGGATCGAAATCCGGTTTTAAGCAATAAGATTTTGACCAATCTGGGTGCGGTTCTTTCAGAACGTCTTCGAAAAACAAACGAACTATTAGCTGGAAAAAGTTGATTACTCAGGAAAAAAACTATCTCCAGTTTATCTATCGGTTACTCGTCGGCATCTTGGCAGTAGCTTTTCTGGTTGTTATTTGGCCATATATTTCATCTGTCGTAACGATGCTCATTTTCGCATTTTTATTTACGACTGTATTATTACCCAGCGTTGATGTATTAGAACGCAAGATTGGAAATAGGGGGATTAGTGTACTCATCATAACAGTTGGACTTATCGCAGCAATTATTATTTTTATCAGTAGTTTTGCATCCAATCTTTCAGAACAAGCAGGTGACTTTTCTCAAAGAATACAAACAGAATCGTTCACGGAAGATTTTAATTCGTTCGTCGAAAACACCAAGTCAAAAATGCCAGCCTTTATTACGGAACTTCAGACAGAAGGAATAGATTCAGCCTCGAGGCTGAATGAGATTGTAAGTAAAGTCGTATCAAAATTATTAACCTTCGCCGGCGCCTTGGGCAGTTTTGTATTTACACTGGTAATGGTTCTAATATTTATGATAATTCTCCTGCAGAATTACCATCAATTCAAAAAATCGCTAGTTGGATTTATTCCAAATAAATACTTCGAAGTTGGGTTAAGACTCATTTATAATATTGAGCAGCAGGTCTCTAATTATTTAAGAGGGCAGCTTATGGCGGCTACAAGTGTAGCGATTATGTCAATTATTGGGCTCTATATTTTGAACTTCTTTGGAGCAAATTTAACTCTGGTCATTTTCATTGGTATCATCGCCGGGTTGGCTAACTTGATTCCTCTGGTGGGACCATTTATCGGCATGCTTATCGCTTTTTCAATTGCAATCATGAATAATCTCGGTATCGAAGCAGCGCAATCCCATTTACTTTTTAATACGATCCCTTCTCCATTCTACCTTCTTGACATTGTTGTCATGTTCATCATTGTACAGCAAATTGATAATAATCTAATTACACCTATGATGGTAGGTGAAAGTGTCGGGCTTCACCCAATGATGGTCATGATTGCTCTCTTGATTGGCGGCACCCTAATCGGACCAATGGGAATGCTATTTGCGGTTCCTGCCGCCGGGATTATAAAAGTAATCGGTCACGAAATTTCATTCCTGTCCAAAAATACCCATTTTCTTTAAGTAGAAGATCGTTCAAATTTGAACAAAATATAATCCTTAAAAGACAGTTGCAATTCCCCTCCTTGTTCTAATGGATAAATCCATAATTGGAATGAGGAGCCGTTTTTATCTATCTTTTCGATAATCTCATTAGGTGAACCAAGGAGTGATTGGATATCCGGGACTGTCATGCCAACGGAAATAGGCGGAGTTGTTTTTGCTTTTATAGAACGAATCCGAACATCTTCCATTCTGGTATCAATTCGATTTTCTATTTCTCTTTCTTGATCGACCTCGAATTTTTCTAATAAAACAGCCAATGCTTTTTCATTTTTTTCACCGAGTCCACCAGTCATTTCACTGGCGTCTTTCAGCAATTGGATTGCAGATCTCAATTCACTGTGAGATGTGATTGTATTGGCAAGTTCGACCAGATGAGTCGCTACTTGATATCGTAATGCTTTCGCTTCAAATTCCACTGAATTATCTTTAGCAACTGCTTGATTCAACTTTTCTAATGACTTCCTGAAGAATCCATACTTCAGCGCTTTTTCTGCTTCCTGAATGAATTTTTTTGCTTCAAAATAGGGTATTTTATTTTTTGCTTCTTGTGAGAAGTGATCGATATTTTCCATCAGCAGAATTGCTTCATCATTTTGTCCAATTGATGATAATTTTTCCGCTTTTTCAATTTCAAGCATTGCCAAGTGATTCAGCTTCTCAGTAATCATGATTTTTGTTTCTTTGTTGGCTCTTTTTCTGGCTTCAAGAAATCTATCAATTCCTTTTCCCATCATTCCTTTACGCTCAAATTCAATACCTTCCTTATAGAGCTGAATCGGTATTTTTTCTTTGCATTCAGCAATATACATCTCTGCGCGAACACGATTGGAATGATCCGGATAATTATCTAAGAATGTTTTAAAATGCTGATTAGCGGTGATATAATCCCCGCGATAAAAATAGTCTTTTGCCTGATCTCCGGACGTTAATGATCCACCGTATAAAACCGAAAAAGTTATATGTACCCCAAAGTCCTGTAATCGAATTTTCTTTATGGGCGTCACGTTGTCTGGATCGTTTATTTTATTCAACTTTGTATATGCATAACGAAGATCGAGCCCCACAGAAAAGCGATTTTGTGTGTTTTGATCAGATTTGCTTCCAGCCATAAAATTCCCAATATTGAGAATAAATCTGGGTCCGGCTGAAACGGACATGGTAGGTCCAAATCCCGTTGGTGTTGCCAATAATTGATCCATCTCATCCAAATAAAATTTGGCTGTAGATACGCCATAAGTAAATCGTGTGTCAATATACCACGGTTCAAACCATTGAAACATTGTGGTATGACTGATCCCGAGGGTCAGTATTCTCGGAGCAAATCGAATATTCCCAAGGTCCCAGTTTGGATTAACGTCCCCCCATGATGTTATTTTATCAATTTTCCCGGGTATAAACAGATTACTGTATCGAAAATTCAATCCTGTTTGCATATCCAGCCAGCTGGCGTTAAGAAGATAGTAAAATAAATTTGTCTTCATAAAATCAATATCCAATTGATGCCCTAATCGTGCAGTAAATGATCCACCGGTAAAATTGGACACCGGTTCATCATAATTAATCCAATCGGATTTGACCTTTTTCCCTTCTGTCCCGCCGCCGCCTAAGAAAAATGCACCATACCGAATTTCTACCGGAGCAAACGCTAGGGGCGCATGAAATTCGCGCCGGTGCAGTATCTGGTTTACCCAATAACCTGACTCATGCTTAATATCCTGATTTGGTTTGAACTGAATAAGTCCCCAAAGATAAGATTTGACTTCATCTGGCGGAGTCCCGGATAGGAACCCAAGAAACAATAATGGGAATATGTATGGTTTTAACCTCGGATGCATACCTGTGTAAAATACAGAAAGCATAGATTTTGAGCAAGCATCTTGTTAATAAAGGATTTCCTAACAGAGCCTTTATAAACGTTTATTGTTTAAGAAACGGAAGGGACAAACTCATACTATCCAAAAACATGGCGCTCATACAGAGACATAGCCTTTCAAAGGTTCCAAATGCTGTAGGGCGATTGGTATGAGGCAATAGATGATCAATAATACGCGATGACACTGAATAAACTTCACCAACTTTGCCAATACTACCAACCACTATATTCTGTACGCCAATTAATTGACCAACCTCTACGACACAATCGTTTGAAGTACACCCTGATTATTGAAAGCCCTGTTCCTTCAAGACATCATCCATCTTCCCCCTTTCAATGACAGTGTATTGGTTGGTTTTTGTCAATTCATCCCTGAAACGATCTGTTAAGGTAGCGACCTCGCCGATAGAAATATTTCGAGCCTCAAAATCGATAACGGCGATGGTCGTCTGGGTTATTCCAAAAGACATTAGTGAAATTAAAAAACAGAAAATGTAATGATGATATTTCATACTTTATCAAATCGGTTAAAATTTATTGAAAAACTAATTACATAACTATCATAACAATCTACTCAAAATAGCATAAAATAGGAAATAGTGATATGAGGAAAAAATATAAGCATAAACTGAATTTCCTGTAAAAATATTTATAGAGATAATAAAAGAAACGACAATATTGATTGTTTCCCAAACTTATTTTCTTAAACAAAATAATCCAATAAGAATTCTATCAAATTCGGTATTAGAAAAAGGTATGTGTAAATTTACTGTTCTTATTACGGAACTATTTTATAGACAGAATATTCCAAAACTTAAATGAAGAAAAAAACAATTTATATATTATTAATCTTAACCGCTATTGTCTGTGGACAGGAATTCACAGTTGCACGCCTTCATTATGGCGGAGGCGGCGACTGGTATAGCGATCCAAGCAGCCTTCCTAACTTGCTCAATTATTTACAAACACATACAGCCATAAAAGCCGCTAACAAAGAAGTTCGGGTAAAATTAACTGACGAAGATTTGTATTCATTCCCATATCTCTACATGACCGGGCATGGTAACATTCGATTTGAGAAAAAAGAATTAACGCGCCTAAGCGTATTTTTAGAACGTGGCGGATTTTTACATGCAGACGATAATTATGGCATGGATAAATCATTTCGAAGAGAAATGAAACGAGTGTTCCCGGATAAGGAATTCGTGGAATTACCATTTGATCACCCGATATTTCACCAGATATTCGACTTTCCGTCTGGTCTTCCAAAAGTCCATGAACATGACAATAAACCACCCCAGGCGCTGGCACTATTCGAAGGTGACAGAATTTTAGTATTGTACACTTATGAATGTGATCTGGGTGACGGATGGGAGGATGCTGAAGTCCATCATGATCCGGAATCAATCCGAATATCTGCGCTCCAAATGGGTGTCAATATTATACACTTTGCATTAACTCAGTAATGAAATCCATTGAAAAGCAACTGAACAGAATTTTGAGAGTCTCCCTTATCAGGGACGCTCAAATGGCTGCATGGATAATATACACTGTACTGCTGATTATTATATTCATTGCTGTAGGCGTTGAGAGTATATTTTATTTTTCATCTGTTATACGCGTTGGGGTTTGGGAGTTAGGTTTTATTTTATTGTGCTTATTTATGTTATCGGTTATTATTTTTTTCATTCTTGCATCCAATAATCGAATAAACAGGTATCGCAAATCAACATTAGCCAGGGCTGCCGGAAGGCTTGCTTTTCCCAAAGAAGATACTATTATTAATGCACTTCAATTAGAAAGAACATTGACATCCAGCACATCCCGGGAATTGAGTCAATCGTTTGTAAATGAAACATTACGAAAACTTGAAAGAATAGACGAGTCTGATTTATTTACTTCAAAAAGAGGGGCAAAATGGAAAATGGTTTCGCTGGTCGTCTTAGTAATAGGATGTCTCGTTCTTTCATTAAACTGGAAAAACAGCGCTTTGGCTGTTTATCGCTGGTTTCATCCAAAAATAGAATTTTCTATACCAGAGCCATTCGCAATACATTCTGAAACGGGCAACATTAACCTTTTAGGAGGCGAATCGGCAACATTGTTATTTTTAGTAAAAGGAGATGCTCCGGACTCGCTGTTCGTCGAACTCAAATCCTATACTGAACAAGACTCTTCAAAACCCGTTCCGGTGGCTAGGAAGAATGATAATGGATTTTATCAATATATTTTAGAGGATATTTCAGAAAACTATACGTATCGTTCTTATTTTATATCGACATCTTTTTGGGAACCCTGGGAAGAAATTTCATCTGAAATATTTACCATTTCCGTGACAGACAGACCTGTAATGGAAGATTTAACGATTGCCGTTATTTCACCGGATTATGCCAAAATAGATCCGGTCATTCAGAAAGGGAATCAAGCCAATATTAGCGGTTTATTAGGCTCAACCATCGAAGTAAACCTTCGGAGCAATCGGCCTCTGAAAAAAGGGAATCTATTATTAGATGATTCAAATATTCCCATGAGAATCACCGGGAAACAAGCTGTTGGAGAATTTCGATTAGAAAAGGATAGTCAACTATCCATCCAATTACTTGATATTCGCGGAATATCAAACCGGAATCCCATTCCATTCCAAATTTCAGTCATCAAAGATTTTTATCCTGACATGACAGTAATGAGACCTGAGAGATCATTTGAATTGGGAAGCGATCAATCTGTTTTACTGCATGTCCAAATTGAAGATGATTTTGGATTTTCCAATCTTCAGGTTGCATATGAAATACATCGTCCTGCTTATATTGCCATTGATCCCGTTCTGTCTCTTTTTACTATTCCAATTAATGACCCTCAAAATGTTAACCAGGATATTATTTATTCCTGGCAACTCGGTGAATTTGGTTTGATGCCGGAAGATGAAGTGCATTTTCATTTTGAGTTATCGGACAATGACGATATATCCGGTCCTAAGAAAACAATCACGGAAGATTTCATTGCCCGCATTCCCGGATTGGCAGAATTATTTACATCTTTCGAAAATGAAGAAACAAATATCCTAAGTGACATTTTTGAAACTCAGGAAGAATTGGAATCGATACGTGAAAATTTAGATCAATTAGAGCTTGATGCTTTGAAACAAGAACAACTGACTTGGGATCAGCAGCAAGATCTGGAGAAAATGCTTGAGGGAATGAAGGAAGAGATTCAAAAAATCGAAAATCTGAAGGAAACGATTGACGCCTTGCAGGAAATTGGAGAAAAACACGAATTGTTTTCAGCTGATCTCATGGATAAATTTTCTCGTTTACAGGAATTAGTGGATGAAATATTATCCAAGGATCTGATGCAAAACTTACTTGATTTAGAAAATCTAATGTCAGAAATGGATACACAAAAGCTCCAGGAATCACTAGAATCATTGACAGATAATATGAGTCAGGTGGAGCAGCAATTGGATCGTTTTATCGATATTTTCGAACGTATAAAAGCTGAACAAAAGATGGACGAGCTGCGGACGCGCCTGAAAAGTTTGACAGAACAACAAGAACAAATTCATGACCGAATCGAACAAACTCAAGAATTAAATGATTCGTCAAATTTTCCAAGACTTAGCGAAGAAGAACAACGACAAATTGAGGAGTTTTCTAATATCCGAAAGGCAATGGATGAGGCGGCAGATGCTGTAGAAAAGTTTCATTCGGAATCCTCTGAAATGCTCAAAGATTTGAAAAAAGATCCATTAATGAATCAAACATATACAGACCTCCAGCGGACTGTAAATCAATTGCGCAGGCAAAATGCGGATGAGGCTGTGAGCCACAGTTCTCAATCGCTGGAAAATCTTCAGAAATTACTAACAGAAATTGAAAATATTCAGAAAGGTTTTCAATCAGCAACTACTGGGGAAATGGCAGAAAAATTTCAACAAACAATGAAGGATGTGTTAAACTTATCCAAGTCCCAAGAACAATTGCAAAATGAAACAAAGAACCTGCCAAGAAACTCTCCCCGACTTGGCGAATTGGCAAACCAGCAGCAAATGCACCAAGATCAGTTGCGACAAATAATGGAACAGTTGATGAATTTATCACGAGAGACCTTCGCAGTTACACCTGAAATGGGGCAGGCAGTGGGAATGGCGAATGCGATGATGCAAGAAGCAAAAAATTCTTTAGCTCAACAAAATGGCAGTGGCGCTGCTCAGTTTCAAAATGATGCAATGTCATCGTTAAACCAAGCGGCATTGGCGATTCATCAATCAATGAACGCTATGAGGTCCTCGGGTTCTGCCGGCGGTTATGAGCAATTTTTAGAGCAAATGCAAAAAATGGCCGGTCAGCAGCAAGGAATAAATAACCAAAGTATGCAATTGGCTTTGGGTCAAATGGCCGCAGCGGCTCAAGAAGGATTATTGCAGCGATTACTTCAAGAGCAGAGACAAGTCAGAAAATCGCTTCAGGAATTGATGAATGAATCAAAACGATCCGGTGAAAAAGGTTTAGGTGATATGAGCGGAATAGGAAAAGAAATGGATGATGTTATAAAAGACTTACAACGCCGGAAAGTGACCCCTAAAACAGTCGAACGTCAGCAGCGAATTTTATCCCGGATGCTGGACAGTCAAAAATCCATGACCCAAAGAGGAGAAAAAGAGGAACGAAAAAGTGAAACAGGAAGTGAAATTATCACAACGGGACCTGATGGATTTCCTGTTGATATGGGACAGAGAAGAAGTTTAGTGCTGGATGCATTAGACCGCGCTTTAAAAGCCGGTTATCCACGGGATTATCAAATAATGATCCGCAGGTATTTTAATTCAATTAGTGAAAATGAAACGTTTCTTTTGAAGGGGGATTCCACTATTGCGAATTGAGTATTTTACTATAGTGCTATTAAGTAGTATTGGTTTTTCCCAAGTCGTTGTACCGCCCATTAGTCGCGGCGCATTACAAAATGCTCTCCTAATGGAACGGAAGGGAGATATTGAGGAAGCAAGAAAGGTATATGAAACCATTTTAGCTTCAAAACCAACAAATCGTCAGGCTTATACACAATTATTAAATATTTATCAACGACTCGGTGAATATACACTCGCAGTTGAGTTAATCAACAATTGGCTACGGTATTCACCGCACGATCTTCAACAGCGTGTAGAATTGGGAAAAATGTATTATCTCGGTGGGAATATAAATAAAGCAACAGAAATCTGGGAGAATTTCATTGCTCAATATGGTCAAAATCCTAGTACGTTTAGAATATTAATACATACTTACAATATTATGGGACTTTCTGAAAAAATGCTGGAAACTGTTCTCCTGGGACGTGAACGATTTAATGATCCTTCATTTATGGCATTGGATTTGGGTAATTATTATCAATCCAGACAGCGAATTGATGAGGCCGTCTCGGAATTTTTAGTTTACCTTGAAGTCAATCCAAAACAATTTAAGCTGGTCAATAAAAAAATATTGATGATGTGCAATGATAACGAAAATATAGAAATAATCGAAAACCGATTGAATAATTCCACGGATAATTCACCCATAATTGTTCATAAGCTTCTTTCATCACTTTATTTCAAAACAGGTCGTTATCGTCAATCACTGGATCATCAACTATTGATTAATGATGGTTTAGATGTTCGTTTGAATCGTTTGATTCAATTTGCAAATAGCCTGCGCAAAGAACACCAATTTGATCTTTCTGTGTCAACATATCAGATAATTCTGAGTGATTTACGCAGTTCACCAATTTATATCAATTCTAAAAAACTTGGAAATGTTTTGCTTGGTTTGGGACAAGTTTACGAGGATCAGATACAGCCACACGTATTCAATAATTCACTGATTCTTAATGAAATTAATAATGCATTTTTCAATACCCAATTTAATTTGAAAACAACCATTTCTACTGAAGCCCTGGAGCAGGCAATGAGTATGTATAACACAATATTGATAGATTTACAATCTACATCATTTTCGCCTGAAGCCCATTTTCGCCTGGGAGAGATTCAGTTTAAAATTTTGCAGGATATGGATGGCGCCCGCACTGCTTATACCACAGCCTTATCGATGAACCCACATCAAGAATTAGCCTTTAAAATTCACTCCAGTCTGATAGATATTCTGGTCGCTGAAGGGAAAATAGAGGAAGGCGAAATCTATCTTCAAGGTTTACCATTTTCATTGAAAAACAAGTATCAAAATGAAATGGCAGTTAAGTCTATTCAAATGAAGCTTTATTCCGGAAAAATAGATTCAACTTTAGCAATTTTGGATAATATATTGGTTAATATTGCACCCACTGATAATCAATTCAACGATTTTATGGAATTGCAGTCAATCATTAATCGTTATTATACAGATGTGGATGAAAAAAATAAACGTGCCTTTCAACAATATTTAGTCGGTGAATTATTATTGAGACAAAACAATCTTTCTGAGGCTGAATCAGTGTTTTCAACCATTCTGAAAAACCATAATTCTGCACCTATATCAGAAATAGCATCAATACGGGAAATTTTTATCCAGTTACAATTGAATCAAATTGATAAAGCAATGGAGAGTTTAAATTGGCTCTTAAGATCAGATACCGGAGATAAGGGTCTTGTGCTGGCAGGAGAAATATTTCAGTACATTCGCTATGACCGGCAAACTGCTTTAAATTATTACGAACAATTTCTGCAGAAATATCCATACTCATTTTTATATGAGCCCGTTCGTCAGCGTGTACGAAATTTAAAAGCTGAATTGAAAAGTTAATGAAACGAATTATTATACTTACTTCATTCATCCAAATTTTATTGGGGCAAAAAATCTTGATCCCAATGGATTTGGATCAAAGAGATCATTTAAAAGCATACGGATTGGCTTTTTGGATTTTAGAAAAAAAACTCAATGTGGAATGGTTACTGAATTACAGAGGCGGATCATTCTTAACTGACACGAATATGGAAATTGAAAAAGAGTGCCGTATCCGCGGAATTAATTATGAACTCATCAACGCTGGTGAAGTTTTGTCTATTTACAGTATTATAGAACAAAATAATATGGATATAGTACTACTGGAAGAATCACCGAAAATTGCCATTTATTCACCCCCGAATAAACAGCCTTGGGATGATGCAGTCACCCTAGCCCTGACTTATGCTGAAGTTCCGTACGATATACTATGGGATGATGAAGTTTTCCAAGGCAAACTGGAAGGATACGATTGGCTTCACCTTCATCATGAAGATTTCACCGGTCAATATGGCAAGTTTTATCGTAATTATCATTCAGCACCTTGGTACATACAACAGCAGAGGGAGTTTCAAGCTGTAGCTGCAAGGAACGGCTTTCCAACAGTTCACGAAGAGAAAAAAGCAGTGGCAAGAATGATTAAATCCTATGTGGGCAAAGGAGGTTTCTTGTTTGCTATGTGCAGCGCTACAGATTCATATGACATTGCCCTCGCATGCGAGGGAATCGATGCTGTTCACACAGTCTTTGATGGATCACCCACTGATCCTAATGTCCAGGAGAAACTGGATTTTTCAAAAACATTCGCATTTACCAATTTTTCAATAATGCCCGATCCCATGGTTTATGAGTTCTCTGATATTGATTATCCTCCAAGCAATAGTCCCGTTTTAAGAGGCGCTAAAGCTGATTATTTTACACTCTTCGAATTCTCTGCAAAATATGACCCAGTACCAACGATGTTGACACAAAATCATGTTCAAATTGTAAAGGGGTTTATGGGTCAAACCACAGGATATCATCGGGATCGTATTAAATCCCATGTCGTTATCATGGGTGAAGATCAAACAACTCCACAGGTTAAATATCTCCACGGAAATTTTGGGAAGGGATCGTTTACATTTTTAGGTGGGCATGATCCGGAAGATTACCAGCATTTTGTAGGGGATCCTCCAACGGATCTTTCACTTCATCGAAATTCACCCGGATACAGACTGATATTAAATAATATTCTCTTCCCGGCGGCTCGTAAAAAAGAACGAAAAACATAAGGACTGGTTGGCTGATTGATTGGATACAATTATTAGGTTTACGATGAGAAAATGACAGTGATATCTCCCACATTTTCAGAAATAGAAAACGCAGCAAAACGAATTGCTGCTTACGCTGAAAAAACGCCTGTTTTAACAAGCTCCGGACTTAACAAAATAGCAAGAACTGATTTACTTTTCAAATGTGAAAATTTTCAAAAAGTCGGCGCATTCAAATTTCGTGGTGCGTGTAATGCTGTTTTTAGTCTGGACGATGATGAAGTTAAACTCGGGGTGGCAACCCATTCATCAGGAAATCATGGAGCAGCATTGGCGCTGGCAGGTAAATTGCGCGGGATACCTGTACATGTGGTGATGCCAGAAAATGCCCCGGCAATAAAAAAGCAAGCAGTTGCTGGTTATGGAGGAAAAATTACGCTTTGCGATTCAACGCTCCCGGCAAGGGAATCCACATTGGAAAATGTCATCACCGAAACAGGTTCGAAATTGATCCACCCCTATAACGACGAAATTATCATCGCAGGTCAAGGAACAACAGCATTAGAGTTTTTGCACGATTATCCTGAGTTAGATACCATCATAACGCCTATAGGCGGCGGCGGATTGATTTCCGGGACATGTATAGCGGCTAGAGACATAAACCCGGATATTAATATCATCGGTGTAGAACCTAAAGGAGCAGATGATGCATATCAATCATTGGTAAAAGGAGTAATTGTCCCGCAAACGAATCCGCAAACCATTGCTGATGGGTTACTCACATCCCTTGGAGACAAAACATTTCCCATCATTCAAGAATATGTGGAAACAATATTGACAGTCAGTGAAGATTGGATCATCAAAGCAATGAGATTAATTTGGGAACGGTTAAATATTATTGTGGAACCTTCTTCAGCGGTTGTGTTGGGAGCTTTGCTTGAGCATCCAGAGGAACATATTGGGAATCAAATTGGGCTTATTCTTTCAGGTGGGAATGCAGACTTGGACCATTTGCCTTGGTAATCATTATTAAAACCAACCGGCTCGAAGACGCCGTTGCGATTTCAAGGCAAATTCCAGAATTCAAAATACCATATGAAATGGATGAATATCATAAACGGCTGACAGGTAGATATCTCATATTAACCGCTTACATTGATGAGATACCCGTGGGATTTAAAATTGGTTATGAGAGAAATAAACATTCATTTTACAGCTGGATGGGAGGCGTATTGCCTAAGTACCGAAAAAAGGGTATTGCTGAAAAATTGGCTGATTATCAAGAAAAGTGGGCTCAAAAAATGGGCTACCATTCTATTCAAATGAAAACACGAAAAAAACATCAAGCAATGGTAGCATTTTCAATAAAAAGAGGATTTGTTATTACTGAAGAAAAGGAGAAAATTCCTAAAGAAGAATCAAGGACTTACATGACAATGGCCCTCTGACATGTGGAAACAAAAACAGCTCACACTTCCCCATTTTCCACGGGGATTTCATCTCATAACAGATTTGATTGGTGAAAATTTTCCGGAAATTGGAGAGATTTCCGCAGGATTACTCCATGTGTTTATCCGGCATACATCCGCTTCATTAACCATCAACGAAGATGCTGACCCAACCGTTCGGTCCGATTTTGAAGCCCATTTTAATACAGCCATTCCGGAAAATGTGCCCTACTATAAGCATACATTTGAAGGCTCTGATGACATGCCGGCTCATTTAAAATCATCTATTCTGGGTTCATTTGTGAGTATTCCCATTACAGATGGTCGATTAAACTTGGGAACCTGGCAGGGAATTTATTTATGCGAGCATAGGAATCGTGGCGGAAGGCGAAACCTAATCATAACTTTGACAGGTGAGTAAAAAATGAATCTTATTACAAAATATTTCATTCTATCTTCTGTGATTTTCTCTTCATGCACTCATCTTAAGCAACAATCTAACCCATTATTCCGGTCTCAAAATTATACAATTGCTTACCCATCGGGAGACATGGCGCCACAACTAGATAATGTTTTAAAATCAGTTAAAATGTTGAGTACCTATTCATCCTACACTGCTTATCATTTCGAATTTGAACAGGATATTAAGAAGAATGATGTCGGTCAATTGGATTTCGAATTAGAGGCATCTTCTAAATCATATTTCAATGAATCTTCATCAGGGACAGCAATTATTCTTGCAAATGATCCTAATCGAATCCTGGTTCTGACGTGTGCCCATGTCGGAGATTATCCCGACACAATTATTACTTATTTTAAGGATGATCAAGAACACGTTTCATCTGTAGCCGTCAGAGGACGATTGGATTTTTTTATTCAAGGAATTCCCGGTGGTGATCAATTGAATGAAATAGCAAAAGACCGTGTGAAAGATTTAGCCCTCTATGGGAAACAGTATTCGTCCACCCAGAATTTTCAACTTCTTCAACTAAATATCCCTATGGGGACTATTCATAATCTGCGATGGGGTAGTTTTGTGTATATGGCAGGATTTCCCATGGGTATAAAAATGGTCACCCGAGGCGTTGTTAGTTTATTTGAAAACAATCAAAAGGATATGTATTTGATTGATGCCAATTTTAATAGGGGATTTAGCGGTGGAATGGTTTTGGCTTATAAACAAGACACCAATCAAATGGAATGGGTTGGCATCGTTAAATCCGTTTCTGCAAATTCATATTTCCGATTAAAGCCATCAGAAAACAAAACACAATATGTAGATGAGCATCATCCTTACACTGATGATTTATATTTAGAGAGAACAGAGAATATAAATTATGGTGTTACATATGCTGTTAGTTCTGAAGCAATCCGTTCATTTTTAAAGGAGAAAGAGGATATATTAGCACGGGCCGGATTTAATGTCACCCGTTGGACGGAATGAAAGGCTATTCCTTTTTTTTCACCTGATTCCAAATCTTTTCCATTTCCTCTAATGTTGATTCTTCCACAGACTTTCCTTTTCGCTTTAATTCTTCTTCTACTTGGGTGAAGCGAGCGGTAAACTTTTTATTCGTTTTTCTCAGAGCATCTTCTGCAGAAATTTCCAAAAACCGAGCCAGGTTGACGACTGAAAAAAGTACGTCGCCAATTTCTTCTTCAATATGCTCCTTTGAACGATTTGTTTGTGCTTCTTTCAATTCCAGGATTTCTTCATGTATTTTATCCCACACTTCTTCAACTTTGTCCCAATCAAATCCTGCATAACTGGCTTTCTGCTGTAGACGCTGACCTCTCACTAATGCAGGTAATGTAATGGGAACACCATCCAATCTCGATTTTCGTTTCTTTTCTTTATGTTTTACTGATTCCCAGTTCTGCTTAGCCTGGAAGGCTGCTTCGGCTTTTGAGTCTCCGAAAACATGAGGATGCCTGCGGACCAACTTATCATTGATATTTTTCAGAGAATCACCGATTGAAAAATGATTGTTCTCTTCAGCAATAACGGCCTGCAGCACTGCATGGAGAAAAATATCACCCACTTCCTCTTTTAGCTCTGACCAGTTTTCGCTGTCAACACTTTCAATTACTTCATAGGTTTCCTCTAAAAAATAGGGGAGTAGTGAGGCGTTGGTCTGTTCCCTATCCCATGGACAGCCATCGGGTGCACGGAGTCTTTTAACGATATTGATTAATTCTTCAAATTTCTTGGGAATATTATCATTCATGAAATAAATCCTGCCATTTGCATTGGCCGAGGTATTCTTCCTCCTTTTGAGTCATAATATCTTTATCGGCCTTTGTCTGATCATCATAATTCACCAAATGTAGTCCACCGTGAATAATCAACCGCCCGATTTCTCTCGGAACCGGTTCACTAAATGTTTCTGCATTTTCCCTGGCTCTGGGGACACTGATGTAAATCTCCCCTTCAACTTCTTTTTGCTCATAGTCATTTAATCGAAAGGCGATTACATCTGTCAACTGGTTTAATTGGAAAAAAGTGTTTTTTAATTTATTCAAAAGATCGTCATTGCCAAAAATGATAGAAATATCATCAACTATATAACCCTCTTTTTCTATGACGCAATTCAAAATGGAACCAGCAGTTGGAACGATTATTCCAGTGATTGATGGATCAATTTCAACTGAAATAGTCATCAAGCATTAGCTGTATTAGCCGTTTGTGGCTCTTCCGGATATTCAATGCGAATATGATAAATACCCCTCAATACAGGGAGCATTCCGGTTTGACCATCCATGGATCCTTTTATTCTGCGTAAATCATCAATGGTTAGCGGGCATTCGTCCAACTGGCCGTCATCCAACCGTTTTTTAATAATTTTATCTATCATGTCCTCCACTTTGAGTATATCCGGGTTTTTAATGGAGCGAACAGCTGCTTCAATGGCTTCACAAAGCATCAAAATACCGGTTTCTTTAGAATTCGGCTTTGGTCCGGGGTATCGATATGCATTATCATCTATCTGCTTTTCATCTCCGTCTGCTTTTTTGACGGCTTTTCTATAAAAATATTCTACTTTCGACGTTCCATGGTGCATCGGAATAAAATTGCTAACTATTTTGGGAAGTCTGTATTCTTCCGCCAACTTCAATCCTTCGCTGACATGGTTTCGAATAATCTTGGAGCTCATAGCTTCTTTCAGACCATCATGAATATTTTCGCCGCTGAACTGGTTTTCAATAAAATATTCAGGACGTATCATTTTCCCAATATCGTGGTAATAAGCACCCACTCTGCAAAGCAAAGCGCGAGCATCGATGGCATCGGCACATGCTTCCGCCAGATTTCCTACAATGATACTATGGTTGAATGTACCGTTAGCATCTCGCTGCATCCGTTTCAACAAAGGATGATTAAAATCCAATAGTTCCAACAATGTTAAGTCTGTTGTAATTCCGGAAGTGACTTCAACAATGCCGATAAGACCATAGGTAATAATGGGTGTAAATACACTGACGACCATTAACCAAATCAAATCAATTCTCATATCCGACCATGAGTGTCCTTTAAAAAACCCGTGGGCTAACACAACAAAAACACTCGCTGCTATCATGGCCAATATTGTTGTAATAAACTGACTTCTTGTTCGTAATCGTCTCACCATATACATGGCTACAGATGAGATAAAAATGACCGTAACGATAAATTCCAGATCATTTCCAATCAATATTCCACACAATAATGCCATGGAAATTGTCCCCATGAATCCAATCCTTGCGTCAAACAGGATGGTCAGTAGCATGGCTGCAACACTGACGGGTATAAGGTATTCCGACAATTCAAATCTCAGAGCAAATAAATCGGTGAGTCCAATGATAATTGCAAAAATAATCGAAATTAATAGAACCATTTTCCAATTATTAAAAATATAGCTGCGATAGGTAAGCAAAAATGTGAAAAAGAAAGAAATAACGACACCTACAGTCATTAAACGTCCTAAATAAGCCACCATTTTTTCCCACACACTTTGCTGCATATTTCTCTTACTGATTGCGTTGGAAAGAGAATACAATTTTTGATAAATGTCAGGCGTAATCCGCTGATTGGCATCAACGATCATTTCATCTTTTAGCATAATCCCCTGGTTCCGGGGCACACGATCAAGACGGCTTTGTTGTCGGCGTTCGGTCGTTTCTTTATCAAAAATAATATTGGGTTTCATAAATTCAATTAAGATTATATAGCCGAATTCTCTACGAATATCCTGTTCATTTTCATATAGTGTATTGATTTCCTTTTTTGATTTTGTCCAAGCGCTATTTAAATCATTTAATTCCTCCGGTTTAAGGAGAATAGGAATATCTCCCTGATCAATTGAAACTTCATTGCTCAAAATATTTACAACATTAATATCCAGAATTCCCTCTGCCCATCTATTTCGAAACACTTGTAATAAACTTTCATGAAATTTATTTAACGCTTTATCATCCTGAAGAGGTTCTTGAATTGTAAAAATGGACAATCGATCTTCATCTGTCTTTAAAGAAGGGTAATCCTGATTATATTGGTTCATGAGAACGCTCAAGGTTGCACTATCCGCTTGAAACATGGAGCGAACTTCTGAATATTTTTCATCATGCCGGTATCTGTACTGAAGTTCTTTTGTTTTATCAAGCTGAATGGATGCCTCTCTGATTTCTTTCACCATTAGGAAATATTCATCTAATTCTTCAATAGATTGATTTACAATGTCTTGGTTCCGATGAAATAATGATGGTTCAGAGCGCAATGCTTCATTCAAATCGGTTTGCAGTTTGTCATCAGTTTTTGAAATGGGAAAATTGAATGGAGCAATGACCGGTTCCCGAGCGATATCATCCACCTGATAACTGAATTGCAGCGTTTTACCCTGCCGAAAGAACAACGAAACAACGACAACCAATATAAAGAGGATGGTAATCTGACGGTAGTTGGTTTTAATTGCATCAATCGTCAAATCAATTGATTGCTGTATATTTTTAGAAATGATCAAGCTGCTTTTTGAAATGTTTTCATTAATTGACGCGCAATGATCATCCGTTGTATTTCACTCGTACCTTCACCTATTTCCAGCACTTTTGCATCGCGGAAAAATCGTTCCACATCATATTCTTTTACGTATCCAAAACCGCCTAAAACCTGTATGGCTTCTGTCGTAATCCTCATGGCTGCTTCACTGGCAAAGAGTTTTGCCATTGCAGCTTCCTTTGTGATATCCATTCCCTGGTCTTTCATCCAGGCGGTGTGGAACGTCAACAATTTTGCTGCTTCAATTTGTGTGGCCATGTCGGCTAATTTAAATCCAATAGCCTGAAATTTGTAGATCTCGGATCCGAATGCTTTTCGTTCGGCAGAATAGTTTAGCGCTTTTTGATAAGCGCCCTCCGCAGTACCCACTGAAAGAGCAGCAACAGATATTCTTCCACCCGTTAGTGTTTTTAAAAAGGTTCTGAACCCATCTGTAGGATGTCCGAGCATGTTTTCTTTCGGTATGCGCATATCTTGAAAAAATAATTGACGCGTATCACTGGCGCACCAACCCATTTTTTTCTCTTTTGAGCCAATGATTAAACCCGGGTTATCGGTGTTGACGATGAGTGCGCCGATTCCCTTATCCTTTCCATTCTCAACAATCCGGGTTGTGATTGAGAGAAGCCCTGCTTTTCCGGAATTTGTAATAAATATTTTGCTGCCATTTACTACATATTCGTTTCCATCCAAAACAGCCGTTGTTTTGGTTCCTGCAGCATCACTCCCGGCTTCTGGCTCCGTTAAACCAAAAGCACCTAAAACTTTTCCAGAGGCAAGTTGTGGAACGTATTTTTGCTTTTGTTCTTCTGTCCCGGCGATGACAATGGGCATGGTTCCTAGTGATGTATGAGCAGCCATTGTGATGGCAACAGATGCGTCTACTTTCGCCATTTCCATTACCGCAGCTGCGTAGGCAACCGTATCCATACCTGCGCCGCCATATTTTTCCGGGATTGGAATCCCCATGAGACCCAATTCGCCCATTTTAGCGACGATCTCATCAGGGAACCTTCCTGCTTGATCCAATTCCCGAGCGATGGGTTCTACTTCGGATTTAGCGAAATCTTTCACCATTTCCACTAACATATAGTGCTCGTCTGAAAAAAATAATTTATCCATTTTTTAACACCATTTTATTGCTGCTGATGCCCACGTAAATCCCGATCCAAACGCTGCCAGGATTATATGATCATTTGTGGTAAATTTTCCTTCTTCAAATGCCTCACACATGGCGATGGGTATTGTTGCGGCAGTTGTATTTCCGTAACGATGAATATTACTGTAAATCCGATCCATGTCCACATTAAGTCGTTTTGCAATGGATTCTGTAATTCGGTTATTTGCCTGATGGGGAATGACTTGGGCGATATCATCTATGGTCAAATCATTTGCTTTAAGTGCTTCGTTTATTACTTCCGGGAAACGGGTAACAGCATGTTTAAACACTTCACGGCCATTCATTTTAAGACGATGTCTTTTCGCTTTTATACTATCCTCATCGAATCCCCTTCCGTCAATTCTAAACGAAGGCAATTCAACCCAAAGGTCTTTCAAATATTTTCCTTCGGAATGAAGATGTGTCGATAAAATACCCGTTCCTGTTTCGCAGGGTTGGAGGATAACCGCACCAGCGCCGTCGCCAAATAATACACCCACATCTCTACCTTCAGGGCTCTTTTCCAGGGCAGGAGAAAGGACATCTACTCCAACCAAAAGTACCGTATTACATTGTCCATTTTTAATAAACTGATCGGCTATGGACAATCCATAAATAAATGCAGAACATCCCACACGGATGTCAAAAGCGCCGATGGTTCGTAATGACATCATATCCTGAAGCTGAGCTCCGATTCCAGGGAAATAATAATCCGATGAAGCAGTTCCTACAATTACCATATCAATATCTTCCGGAGATAATCCTGCCATTTCTAGGGCTTTTTCGCTGGCTTTTAACGATAAGTCCGATCCTGCTTCACCTTCAGATATCCACCGTCTTTCTTCAATCCCGCTCCGTGAACGAATCCAGTCATCGTTTGTATTCATTATATCTTCAAGTTCCGAATTTGTGATAACTCTGTCTGGGACCTGGAATCCCATTCCTGTAATTTTTGAATTTCTCATGATTAACTTGTCGGTTTGATATCTCTGACGTTCAATTGAATTGACGTCTTCCCCTGCCATTTATTTGTCTCAATAACAAAGGCAATATCAACCGGTTTTCCTGTTATTAGCATTTCATATTTATTTGAAAGACCAAAACCGATTGCCTGGTACGAACGCTGTCCTTGTCTCACTTTGAACCGCAGGTGCTCCCCGGTTTTACCGATCACTTTCGGGTTACCAACAATTTCTGCACCTGAAATTGCAAATTTTGGTCTCATATTTCCCGGGCCATAAGGCCCTAATTTATCTAAAAACTCCATAAACCTTGGTGTAATATCTTTCAATGCTATAAAACTATCCAATGTTAATGTTGCTTCCATCTTATCTTGGGATAATGTTTCATTTGCATAGCGAATAAATGTTTCTTTAAAATCCTGAAATTTTTCCGATGATACGGTTAATCCCGCTGCCATGGGATGGCCGCCGTATCCATCCAGATGATCTTTGCACTCTGTTAGTGCTTCATATAAATCAAATCCATTTATACTTCTGGCGGATCCTTTTCCCAACCCATTATTCATTGAAATAATAATAGTTGGTCTGTGAAATTCTTCCTTTATTTTGGAAGCAACAATTCCAATAACTCCCGGGTGCCATCCTTCTGAAGCCAGTACCAGAGCATAATCATTTTTTAAATCAACTTCCGCATTCACTTTCAATAATGCATCATCAACCACTGATTGCTGAATTAGTTGTCTTCGTTTATTTTCTCCATTTAATTCTTTTGCCAACTGTTTGGCCCGTTTCTCATCATTTGTTACAAATAATTCCACCGCTCTATTTGCATCGCCTAATCTGCCGGCTGCATTGATTATGGGTGCAACACTAAAGACTAATTGTCCGACCGAGATACTATTGTTTAACCCTGCCAGATCGAGTAACGATTTCAATCCGGGCTTTTCCAAATCATGCAGTAATGATAAGCCGTGATAAACGATTATTCTATTTTCATCTTTGACAGGAACAATATCTGCTGCAGTCCCCAATGTAATTAAAGGAAGAATTTCTGCATATTTGGAAATAGAAATATTGAGTTTATTGGCAACGGCTGTAATTAATTTGAATGCGACGCCACCACCACAAAGCCCTTTAAACGGATAAGGGCAGTCGTTTCGTTTTGGATTTAGAATTGCATAAGCATTCGGGAGTTTTTCATCGGGTATATGGTGATCTGTAATAATGACATCAATAGATTTTTTATTTGCAAAATCAACTTTTTCAAAAGCATTGATGCCGCAATCACAGGTGATTAAAAGATCAGCATTTATTTTTTCAGCATAATTAATACCATCACGGGAAAGTCCATATCCTTCATTTTCTCGATCCGGTATATAATATTCAACAATTCCACCAAATAATCTAAATGCGCTGCATAGAGCAGCTGCCCCGGTCGTTCCGTCCACATCGTAATCACCAAATACAAGAATTGGGTATTTGTTTTGAATATTTATCAAAATACGGTCAACTGCCTTATCCATATCCATCATCAGAAACGGGTCGTAAAGCTTTTTCCAATCCGGATTAAAAAATGAATCCGCTTCTAATTTAGTCTGAATATGTCTATTGGCCAAAACTCTGGCAATAACTTCTGATGTCCGGAAGGATTTTTGTATCGAAGTAACCCGTTGCCTGTCAGGTTTTAAAATAGACCAGTGCATTTAAATAAACACCAAGATCGTTAAGGGGAATAAATTAATTTGTGGATGAAAATTCACTTTAGAATAACCACTTGATTGTATGGATGATTGGTGAAATTTATTTTGTAAAAACTTATGATGAAATATTCTTTCAATAGACATAATATTTTTGAAACAATAGAGTTTATAATCATTCCAATTAAGTTAGCACGAAAAATAAAATATTGATGAAGTTTGTATCGGGCAAAACGTATTTTAATTTCTGAGCCGGTCTATAAGCCGAGTTCTGTTCCTCCCGACACATAATGTCAGGAATTAGTGGTCATTCCTCTGGACCCGGCATCACTGTCGGGTTCAAGCAACCTACCCGCTCCTAATATCGATGCGAACCACATCTCGGAGACTATTCGGTCTTGCACTGGATGGGGTTTACCAAGCTTCCCGATTTTCATCGAGAACTGGTGGTCTCTTACACCACCGTTTCACCTTTATCCCGACAAAAATGCCGGGAAAGTCTACTCTCTGCTGCACTTTCCATATCCCGACATTAATAATATCGGGACTCCTCCCGTTAGGAGGCATCCTGTTCTACAGTGCCCGGACTTTCCTCCCCGATTTGTTTATGCACATTGTCAAAACAAATCAGAGTAACCACTCAACCGACTCAGATGGTCAAATAGCGTTGGAATTTAATGAATTTAATTTTGGGAAAAAATCAATCTGTTTTGGTTGGCCAGTATAAAAAACGATTACAAACATCACAGGAATTGATACTATCTCCCTTTTTCACTTCAGCCAATTTTTGTGGCGGCACCATTGACCCACACCCGCCGCAGGAAGCGGACAAGACTTCCACAACCGCAAGTTCGCTTCTGGCTGAAAAAACACGGTCATATTGTAATACGACGGTGTCTGAAAGATCTGATATTATCAATTGTCTGTCTTTTTTTAATTGTTCCTTTTTTTCAGATGATTCTGCTATCAACAACTCCAAACTGGATCTTCTTTCATGCAAATCTGATGTTAAAGAACCCAAGTTATTTTCTTGTTCTTCTGTTTTTTCTGCCAAATTATCTTTTTCAATTGTTAGTTCTAATTCATTCGTTTCAATATTATCCAACTCTTCTTTTAAGAGATCAATTTCTTGAGTCAGAGCATCGTATTGTTTATTCGTTTTGACTAAAAATAGTTGATCTTTAAGTTTTTGAATTTTTCCTTGGATTACTTTTGCGTTATGATCCTTTTTAGATATATTTAATTCGATTTCTTTTATGCGTGATTTGGCTTGATCAATTTCTTCTACTGCTTTTTTTTCATTCTGACTTAATTCGTCTACTTTGACTGGGAGATCCCCCAGTAATTCTCGAATCTCCTGCAGTTGAGTATCAACCTCCTGCAATTTAATCAGTGACGCTATTGAGTTCATGGTATGATTCCTGTTCTATAAACAAAAAATGCACCCGAAAAGGTGCATTTAATATTTGATTTTAGAAAAATAAACCGGGGTGTTCGCATTTCGATCAACACAGAACGCCCCTTTCTCTCGTAATTAGTCTATTCATAAAGCCCGGTAATTTAAGCACTTCAATGAATTATAGATAACCCAATTCTGAGATATCTCGTAATATGTTGTTTACCAATTCTTCCGGAGATGCTGCTGCTGATGTAATAGCAATTTCGGGATCTTCAGGTTCTTCATACGGATCATCAATCCCGGTAAACTGTTTTAGTTTTCCTGCCCTGGCCAAGGCATATAGACCTTTGGCATCCCGTTCTTCACAGACAGATAAAGGAGTATCTACATAGACTTCTATAAAACCGCCTAAGGGTGCAACAAGTTCACGATTGAACCGGCGGTCAGATTTATAGGGAGCAATGGGTGCACAAATGGCAATGCCTCCATTCTTCGTAATCTCGCTTGCTACGAAGCCAATACGACGAACATTCAATTTACGATGTTCTTGAGAAAAACCAAGCTCACTGGATAAATGGGTTCTGACTATATCACCATCAAGTAGCGTTACCGGTCGTCGTCCGTCTTCCATCAGTTTGACTAATAATCCATTTGCCAGTGTGGACTTTCCTGATCCGGAAAGTCCCGTAAAGAAAATGGTAAAACCCCGCTTATCCAACGCCGGTCGAAATCGCCGCAGTTCAGCGACAACATTCGAATAGGAAAACCATTCCGGTATTTCTTCATCGTTACGCAGTCGATTCCGGAGGTCTGTTCCGGAAATCATTTTGAACTCTTCATGATCTTTCAATTCATCTTTTGGAATGTACGCATCTTTATCAGGGACATAAACCATTAGGCGAAAGGGAACCATATTGATACCTAATTCTTCCTCATGGTCTTTTAGTAATTCCTGGGCATCATACGGACCGTAAAATGGTTCACCATCTTTCCCACTCCCGGGACTGGCGTGGTCTCGTCCTACAATGAACATATTGCAGCCGTAATTCTTTCGGATGATGGCATGCCAAAGAGCTTCTCGCGGACCCGCCATGCGCATGGCTAAGGGTAATAAACTTAACATGGCTGAGTTTTCAGGATATTTCGGTAATACATGCTGATAACACCTCACACGAGTATAATGATCCACATCTCCCGGTTTTGTTAACCCAACAACCGGATGGATCAACACATTGGCATTGTTTTCCTTCGACGCCCGCATCGTTAGCTCTACGTGAGCACGGTGCATGGGGTTCCGTGTTTGAAATGCGACTACATTTTCCCAACCCTTTTCTCTAAACATATCCCGAACTTGCTGTGGAGTATGGCGTAATTCTGTATAATCGTATTGCTTGGGCATCATTAATCCTAGAACGGCACCGCCAAGATAAACGGGATTACTCTCATTCAATAAATAATTGACCGCCGGGTGCGTTTCATCAGTTGTGCCCAGAACTTTTTCAGCTTCTTCAACCTTATTGGGAATCCATTTTGAGCCTATTGTGAGGACGGCAATGGCAAACCCCTCTTTGTCCCGAAGAACCACCTGATCTGAAATGTTCACTTTGTTTCCAAAATCCTCTGTTACATCCAACGTAATGGGGATGGGCCAGAGAAAGCCATCTTTCAGGCGCATGTTATCCAATACTGAATGATAGTCTTCTTCAGTGAGAAATCCATTCAAGGGTGAAAAGCCACCGTTAAGTATCATTTCCAAATCACATATTTGACGCTCGGTTAATGTCCAGGAAGGAAATGATTTTACTTTTATTTTTAGTTCATCAGCTTTTTCAGCCTTTATGAGCAATTGTTGTAATTTTCCACCGTGAGGTTCAAGAAATGCCATGTGTTTCCAATATTTTATTGTTAAAAAGGTGCGGAAGTTATGAAAATTTCTTCTAATCTGATATTTATTTTGTGTACGTTTTATGAATATTTATAGCTGTCAAAAGGATTGTAAAAATGGATAATTTCAATTGTAATACTACCAGGCTTCGCCGTGATTACGGCAAGCAGGCTATGTATGTCCCATGTTACTCACCTGCATTTTGATTCCATGCCTCCTCGTCAGCCGGAGCGGCCGCAATAGCAGGTTTCCCACGATAGGGAAAACTTCCTAGGATGGGGAAGAATTTATGAGGGGTTAATAACATATATTTTTGGATTGACAATGCAAAACAAATCATTTTTTAAGATGGGGCAAACTCATTGGGGGACTGATTTAAGACAACATGAAAATATCTGTCCAAAACCAAATACTCTCGTCGAAATTGTTGAATAACTATATCAATGATAAATATAGTTTGTTTTGGACAGCGTTGGTGAATTTTGAATCAAAATGAGGTAGCCCTACTCATTTGTTAAATTAGGGTCAAGCTGGAAGCTTGACCTACAGTACATCGAAGAGGGGAGTTTATTACGAATTTATACATTCAATTCCGGGAACAATGTAATAACGCCCAATGTTTAGTCATTTGTTCATCCATAGATCATAATAACGGAATAGGATTGTGATCATTCAATAAATTATTAAAAATGAATCAACGGGAAAAAAATATCAAACCAATAAAAATTAATAGTGAATAACCATTATAACGTTTTAGCTTTGCTTTTTAATAAAATCATTAAATTCATAATTCAAAACAACCAGTATAACTTATGATACGAATATTATTTATTGGCTGTCTTTTATTTTCAGGATTATTTAGTCAAACATCGGCAGAAATTAAAAGACAAATACGCAATTCAGGTATGTCTGAATCCCAAATCAGGCAATTGGCCAAGCAGCGGGG
>CAZBEY010000018.1:0-31315 GCA_964491015.1 uncultured bacterium
GCCACACATCTTGTTTTTCAAATGGGGCAAGCGGGAAGGCGACAAACAGAAAACATCTAAAATTTTCAATCGGCCAATTTACTCCGTGAAATGCGGAGCATTATTTCACTGAGATCAATCACCTAATTATTTTTACCTGCCGAAGGAACGTAAGCAGGCATTCATCCCTCCAAATGTTATAAATAAAAACCCCGTCATTCATCTAAACGCAGGGGTTTTTAAAATATCCCGCATCGAGGGTTTTTCAGGATCATGTGAACATGAGCGGCGGCCTCCCACCGACAGCAAACTTCCTTTATCCCGAATTTCGGGAAAGGCCTGTTTTTTGTCGACAGAGTTAGCCTCCAAGGGTAATTATTGACGATCCTGAATTACTCAACTCAAAGCGGGAATTGTTAAAAAGCTATATGAAATTTATCAGTCGAACACCTTGGGCGCAAGAATTAATCGACTTCTTTTTTGGGTGGACCTATTTGATTTTCTGTTGACGCGATAAACACAGCTACACTGGCGTCACCAGTAACATTAATTGTTGTTCTCATCATATCCAAAATTCGATCAACGCCCAAAATCAAAGCAATTCCTTGACTGGGCACACCGATGGCCTCCAGAATGATTACCAGCATAATAATACCGGCACCGGGGACAGCAGCCGTTCCGATGGAAGCAAGGACGGCTGTTAATACAATCGTAACTTGGGCGCCTAAGGTTAAATCCATTCCTAAAGTCTGAGCAATGAATACAGCTGCAACTGCTTGATATAATGCTGTTCCATCCATATTAATAGTTGCTCCAAGAGGCAAAACGAAGGAGGAAACTTCCTCTGAAACACCTAATTCATCTTCACATCGCTCCATGGTGACCGGGAGTGTCGCCCCGCTTGAACTTGTGGAAAATGCCAGCAATTGGGCAGGGGCTATCCCCTTGAAAAATACTTTTAGAGGCATATTCGTAAATATTTTGAGAATACCAGTATACGTAATGGACATATGAATAATTAATCCTAAGATAACTGCAAACATATAATAACCCAGAGAACCTAACAGCTCTAATACGTTTGCAAGGCTGTCACCTGCTACTTTATTTATCGTGTCAGCTATTAGCGCAAATACTCCAATGGGAGCCATGAGCATAATAATATCAACCAGCTTGATGATGACATCGTTTAAGCCTTCAAAAAAATTGAGAACAGGTCTTGCTTTCTTTTCTGAAATTTGAATTAAACCAATTCCGAAAAATATGGCAAAAAATACAACTTGGAGCATATTCCGGTTATTCGAGGTGGAACTCATGATATTACTTGGTACCATATCCACAATGGGTTGTAGGGGACCACGCTCCTTCACGCTCTCTGCAGCGCCGGTTTTTGAGTCGGCAACATTTTGATAAGTTTGCTGGAGTTTTATTTTCATCTCATCTGGTACCGTATCTCCGGGTTGAAGAATATTTACTATGACAAGACCAATGGTTACTGCAATGGCAGTGGTCAGAATATATATGCCAATGGTTTTTCCACCGATTCTTGATAATTTTTTCAAGTCAGAAAGAGATGCGACACCTGTAATTAACGAAGCCAAGACTAAAGGAACTGCAATCAATTTTAATAGATTGATAAAAATGATTCCAAAAGGAGCAATCCAGTCAGAGGTAAATGCTCCCCAACCTTGTGCCGTAGCCAAAATCCCATAACAGAGCCCTAGAATTAGGCCGATAATGATTTTCCAATGTAGTTTCATAAGGCGGGGAATTTAAAAGGAACTTATCAGTCCACAAATGATCATTTGATTATTTTGAATAATAATTTGGAAAATATAAAATATATCTTCATTATTATTTTGTTTTCCGTTTTGCGTCCTCGTAGGATTTATAATAAGAATTCCCCATTTTCGAAAAGAATCCGGTCCCGGGTTTATCTTTCAATCGTTTAAAGAAAATTTTGGCGAGGGTATCAAAAAGATCCTGTATGGTTGCCAGGGTGGATCCTAATTGCTCCGATAGAGGTCTACTCTTCAAGCTGGTTCAAAGCCAAATTGATATCATTTGTCGGTTGATTGCAGGCAAAGTTTTTACAAACATAAGCAGTCGGTTTATTTTCAAGCATTGTTTGTGTATCAGTCCATGGAGCCATTTCCGATAAATCAGTTTTATTGATATTTTTGAAAATGATTACACGTTCGGGATTATATGAATTGCTGACAGATTGAAGAAATGCTTTTGTTTCAGCCCCATCATCTCCAACGATAACTACCTCTTTTGCATTTAATCCAAACATAAATCCGGTGAGCATGTGTGCATGGCTTGAAGGGCTTTGAGTCAGTTCTTTTTCAAAAGTCCGAATTGTTTTATCTGCCATATCCAGCCAATTCATATTACCGGTAATACGAGCCAACCGGTTTAAGACATCCACAGCCACTGAATTCCCGGAAGGGATAGCCCCATCATACGATGTCATGGAGCGGACAATCAGCTCCTCAGTGTAATCAGCGCCTAAATAAAAACCACCGGCGTCGTCATTCCAAAAATCTTTCTCCATTATTCCAGCCAATTCAACAGCTGACTCCAAATACGCTGAAATAAAAGTAGCTTCATATAACTCAAGCAAACCCCAGATCATAAAAGCATAATCATCAAGATGGGCATCCAGAGAAGAAATTCCATTGCGGTGACGTTTTAACAAACGACCATCGTCGGTTCTCAAATCTTCCAATATAAAATCAGCTGCTCTCTGTGCTGCCTCCCCATAAGACGGCAGCCCAAGAGCCACACTGCCTTTTGCCAGAGCGGCGATCATTAGACCATTCCAATCAGTAAGGATTTTGTCATCTTTCAGTGGATGAATACGCTTTTCTCGAACTTCAAATAGTTTTTGACGCCAATTTTCGATTTTTCCATTCAGTTCATTTGATGTTATTCCCATGTCTTCAGCGATGGATTTGACCTGTTTTGTTAAGTGAAGAATATTTTGGTGGGTCTGTCCTCCACTGACTTCATCATGGAAGTTCCCACCGGGATTTACATTGAAGATGGCATTAAAAACTAATCCGTCTTCATTGCCGAGAATTCTACTAATTTCACTTTCAGACCAAATATAAAATTTCCCTTCTTCACCATCGCTATCGGCATCCTCCGCTGAGTAAAAACCACCGGATGGACTGGTCATGTCCCGTAAAACATACGTAAAAATTTCCTCGGCAACTTTTTTATAAAATTTATTTTGAGTGAGTTGATACGCTTCAGAATAGGTCAACGCCAGCATGGCTTGGTCGTAGAGCATTTTCTCAAAATGTGGTACCAGCCATTTCCGATCCGTTGAATATCGATGAAATCCAAAACCAATTTGATCAAAAATACCTCCCATTCGCATATTTGTTAGTGTTGATTCAACCATTAACAGCGCCTGGGAATCTTCTGTTTTGTAATAATATCGAAGTAAGAAAATCAAATTATGGGGAGAAGGAAATTTAGGCGTTCTTCCGAAGCCGCCCATTTCTTTATCAAAGCGTTCGGCAAATTCCTCATAGGTAGTATCAAGTATTTCGGGATTAATATTATCCCCTAATTCCCTCGCATTAGAACTGACAAGATATGATTTGATCTGATCAACAGATTGATAGATTTCAGCCCGTTTATTTTTCCATGTCTCATTAATCAAGGGCAGGAGTTGCAGCATCCCGGGCCGACTCCCTCTGCGATTCTTTGGAAAATATGTTCCGGCGAAGAACGGTTCCTTTTCCGGGGTCATAATAATGGTCAGAGGCCAACCACCACTTCCAGTCATCGCTTGACATACAGACATATAAACATGATCAATTTCAGGAAGCTCTTCCCGATCCACTTTGATACTGACAAACCAATCATTCATCAATTTTGCCACACTGTCATCCTCGAACGATTCATGTTCCATCACGTGGCACCAGTGGCAAGTAGAATATCCAATGGAAAGAAAAATAGGTTTATCTTCTAATTTTGCTTTTTCAAAAGCTTCTTCACCCCAAGGATACCAGTCAACCGGATTATCCGCATGCTGCAGAAGATAAGGGCTTTGTTCCTTTGCTAAATGATTCAATGTATTCTCATTTTCCTTATTTGTGCATGTTCCGACAGTGAGCACCCAAAGAATGATGAATAAAGTTTTATGATTATGCATGGCACTGTTGGAATTTGCAAACTCTAAATTTAATTTCACAGTAGGAAGATGAACAAAACTTCACTCAAATACGTTATTCTCATCACTGCCATCGTAGCAATAACCATTTATTTCATTATGATAAATGCAGGATCGTTTCGATTTCACACTGTTCGTGATGATTTTATGGATTGGTATTTTGCCAATAATCCCATTACCGCTACATGGATTGGTATTCATAATTATGATCATCAGCTACCTAATATCAGTTCAAAAGCAAGAAGTTCCGAAACCAACCACATATTAACAGTCCTTGAAGATCTGAAAGAAATTGATAATAACATATTAAATAATCATGATCGAATAGATTATCAGATCCTCGTTGAAACCATCGAATCCAGACTTTTTGAGCTGGATGAACTCAAGAGCTACTCTTGGAACCCCTTGGAAAATATGTGGAGTTTGGGATATGCTTTTGAGAGTTTATTGGAGTACGATTTTGCCCCGGTGGAAGAACGGGCGAAAAATTTATCTCTTCGATTCTTGGCTACTTCTGAATATCTATCCCAAGCGCGGGAAAATTTAATTGAATTCCCAAAACCGCATTTAGATACTGCCATTAAGCAGGCCAAAGGATTGTTAGGGATGCTGGACACTTCTGTACCGGAAATGGCCGCATTCTTAAAAGATGATTACAGAAAAACATTTGAAGAAAATGCAGCATTAGCCAAACAAGCGATCCAGGAATTCATTGGTTTTTTAGAAAGTCATCAAAATGATGATTCGTTTCGCAATTTCAGACTCGGTCCTGATTTATACCGAAAGAAACTTAACTATACATTAAATGAGGGAATTTCTGCGAAAGCTGTGTTGAGCCAAGCTGAAAAACAATTGGAGATTGTCCAAGAGGAAATGTTTTCTTTAGCTGAACCACTGTATGCTGAATGGTTTGGGAAATCACTGGAAACTGAATCTCATCAGAATAAATTAGAAATGACACGGCTAGTTTTGGATCGCATTGCCAAAGATCATGCTCCTCGGGATCAAGTGGTAGTAGCCGCACGTGAATCGCTTGACGAACTGGTAGCATTTATAAAGAATAATGATTTACTTACGTTGGATGATTCCAAACCGTTAGAAGTTAGAGAAACACCAGAATATCAACGGGGAATTAGCGGGGCGTCCCTTCAATCACCCGGACCTTTGGAGAGTCAATTACCAACATTCTACAATGTATCTCCCATACCGGAGGATTGGACACAAGAGAGAGCGGAATCATTTCTGGAAGAATACAACACAATCTCAATGAAAATACTTTCTATACACGAAGCGCTGCCTGGGCATTATGTTCAGCAATATTATGCGAACAGGCATCCGTCAATGGTCAGGGCAGTTTTCGGCAGCGGCGTAATGATCGAAGGCTGGGCACATTATGCCGAATCCATGATGGTAAATGCAGGCCTTGGCGATCATGATCCGAGATATGGTTTAGTAGAAAAAAAGTGGAAACTTCGCGGCATTGCCAATGCCATCATTGATCAAAAAATTCATGCCGGACGAATGACAAAAGAAGAAGCGTTGAATCTGATGAAAAATGAAACATTCCAGGAAAACTCAGAAGCAGAAGGGAAATGGCGCCGCGCCCAACTCACATCCTGTCAGCTCTCCACATATTTCACCGGGTATTTTTTAATGATTGAATTACTGGAGGATTATAAAAGTCAAGAAGGCGATCATTTTAGGCTAAAAAAATTCCATGAAGAATTACTTTCCTATGGCTCCATTCCCATTCGTTACATCCGAGAAATGATGATTCGTTGAAGTCATTATGTAAAACGTAATTATTAAAAGAAAATATCATATGAATTACGTTTTAAATATTTACGATTTATAATTCAAAAATGACTTATTTAGTAATAATACTTCTCTATCTCTTCACGCTTATTGGTGTGGGCATATACAAATCCAATAGAATCAAAACCCAAGCCGATTTTGCAGTGGCTGGTCGAAGCCTTTCACCTTGGATATTGGTGGGAACCATGCTGGCTACATGGATCGGGACGGGTTCTATTTTGGGAAACGCCGGCAAAACCTATGATACCGGAATGGCAGCGTTAATTTTACCCATTGGCGGAACATTGGGAATCTTATTACTTACACGTATCGCCGGGAAAGTCCGAAGCTATGAGAAGTTTACCGTTCCTGAAATAATCGGCGACCGCTACGGTTCGGCAGCTCGCCTTTTGAGTGTTATTGCTTTAGTGATGGCCTATATGGTAATTGTCGGTTACCAGTATAATGCCGGTGGCGCTGTAATATCCACAATATTCACGGATGAAACGGGCCGAATATTGATCTCCGTGGAGATGGCCACTATCATCGCCGCTATTTTCATTATAGCATATACCATGTTGGCTGGACTGGTGAGTGTTGCTTATACTGATGTAGGAAATGGAATCATAATGACTATTACCCTATTGATTGCATTTCCGGTATTGTGGTTCAAGGCAGGTGGATGGAACGGAATGGAAGCAGCATTTGCAGCAACCGGAAGAAGCCGGCACATGCAGTTTTTTGGTGTTTACTCAGGGTTGGAAATTCTCAATTTCTGCTTACCACCATTTTTATTGGTTTTGGGAGATGCAAATATGTACCAACGTTTTTTTGCTAGTAAAAATGCTGAAAGCGCCAAATCCGCAACAGTCATTCTTGTATTTGCCGTTCTTGCAATCGAATTACTGATTATCGCGTCTGCTTGGGTAAGTGCTTCTATGATTCCGGATGCGGAAGTAGGAAAGCATGTATTAATCTATTCAGCCCGCCGTCTTTTACCGACGTTTCTTGGCGCTATTATGATGACCACTATTGTCGGAATAATCATATCCACAGCCGACTCGTTCCTACTCGTACCGGCCACCACCTTGATGCGTGACGTATACCTGAATTATATTAATCCCAATGCATCAGAAAAAAAGATCGTTCTATTAAGCAGGTTACTTGTATTGGGATTAGGTATTCTGGCATTTATTGTCTCAAAAAGTTTTGCTGAATCAGAAGGGTTTTTTGAGCGGGCACTCTATGCATATACCATATATGGAGCAGGAATCACTCCAGCCTTAGTCGCTGCCCTATTTTGGAAAGGCGCCACGAAGGAAGGAGCGGTGGCATCTATTACATTCGGTACGATTGTAACTCTTTTATGGAAAGAAATTCCGGATATGTGGACATGGCTTCCAATTGGGATTTATGGCTCGGTAGATGAAGTGTTACCAGCCATATTTTGCTCTGTAATCGCTCTCGTGGGAATTAGTCTAGTTACGAAGAAATAGTTTATATCGTTTTGGCTAATGGCGGATTTTGTGTTTGAGTAAAGTCCGGTTTTGGTCCCAGGTTACGACGATAGTATTCGAAAGTTACACCGGTGCCTTGCCAATTATCAATCCGATTAATAATTTTAATATCTCCTGTGAATTTTGAAGATACACCCAGTTTAACATGGCCGGTAATATATCGAATTCCCTCTCTTTTTTTCGCCCAGCTGAGAAAAACCCGCTTGAGAATTTTTGCATAACCGTTGCTTTTAAATTTGTCCATAATAACAAAGGCATACGAATACAATGTATTATGTTCATTGAAATTTTCGTCCATCCTGGCCCAGGGTTCTGATGAAAGGTCCTCTATGGCAACACCAATGATATATCCGATGATTTCCCCTCGGTATCGGGCGATAAATGGAAGGGATGTTGGTTTATTAAAATATTTATGGATCGTCGTTTTGGACAGTACAGCCTTTTCACCAAATTCCTCCGATAAATGTTCGGATATTTTAATAAGCTGAGGATAATCATCTTCACCAACATGCTCCATAAGCTCTACCTGAAAAGTACCGGAGGATGCAATCACCCTGGATTTGGATCGGTGCTGAATATCTAATGTAAGCTGTTCCATAAGCCCATGAATTTAATACTTGATTAAGAGTATGAAACATAAGTGTAAATATTTTATTTTTGTAGCCAGTTTTGGATAATAAGTAAAAAGTGATATGTTCTTACTTCAAAGTTTAGAAACATAAGAAGTAAATTCGCTGCCAATGAATTCCTTTAATTCCCGACTTTCAGAAACAATTAAAGCAAAACAGTCATGGCTTTGTGTGGGCTTGGATGTCAATCCGGAGAATCTATTCGGGCAAAACTCAACACTAACCGACTTAAAAAATCATACTAAAAAGGTAATCGAAGCCACAAGAGAATTGGCCATAGCTTACAAACCAAACCTGGCTTTTTATGAACGCTGGGGGAGTAAAGGGTTTGCATGGCTTGAAGAAACAATGGAATTTATTGGGCCAGATACTTTGATTATTGGTGATGCCAAGCGGGGAGATATCGGTCACACAGCAACGCAATATGCCATCAGCCTATTTGACCATTTTGGATTTGATGCAGTGACCTTGAATCCCTATATGGGACGAGATGCCGTAGATCCCTTTATTCAAAATCCGGATAAAGGCGTATTTATATTATGCAGGACATCAAATCAGAGTGGTAGTGATTTGCAGAACTTGGCCGGAAATGGAAAACGACTATTCGAATCCGTTGCTGAATATTGTGTTCATTTGAACCAGAATAATAATATCGGGCTGGTTGTTGGTGCAACCTATCCCGACGAAATTCAAATCATACGCAATTTGGCACCTTCATTACCCTTCCTTATTCCGGGTGTTGGTACCCAGGGAGGTAACCTTGAGATGAGTCTTGCAGCCGGGAATACAAACGGTACTGCGATGATTAATGTTTCTCGAGGAATTAGTTTTGCCGGAGATCAAAGAGAAGAAGCAATTCATGATGCAGCCAAAGAATATGTGGAAAAAATGAGAATAATTGCAAAAGAAACTGGTTTTTGATGTATGATTGTTGAATTAATAATATGAAAAACTCATTGAAAAGAAGGAGAAAAGGATGAATCTGAACAACTTGAAAATAGACTCATCGAATTTGCAGTTGATATCATGAATATGGCAGAAACTTTACCTAATGCTCGTTCTGTTACTTATATGAGTGGTCAAATTATTCGATCTGGACCTGCGCCAGCATTACTTTATGGTGAAGTAAGAGCAGCAGAATCCAAAAAAGATTTTATTCATAAATTGAAAATAGCTTAAAAAGAATTTAGAGAAACATTGGTTTCTATTTTTATTTCCAGTTCAAAAACAGCTGATAAAAACATAAAACTTTCATCGAGAAAATAATCCTAATTCAAAATTCAAATATCACTAATATCTTATCACAACTCATAGGTATTTAGACATTGGACAACGAAAAGTATTTACAGATCTTCAAAGAAACAGGAGCGCTTTTAGAAGGCCATTTTATCTTGACATCGGGACGTCACAGTTCGACCTATTTTCAATGTGCTAAAGTATTACAATACCCGAAGCCCTTGATGCATTTTGCAAGCCATATTGTTGATCATTTTCAGGGAATAAAAATTGATGCTGTCGTCTCGCCGGCAATTGGCGGTATTGTTATTGGAACTGAAGTTGGGCGTCAATTGGGTGTGAAAACAATTTTTCTTGAACGACAAAACAGAGCAATGAAATTACGCAGGGGATTTGAAATTAATCCTAATGAAAATATATTGGTTGTCGAGGATGTCGTTACAACCGGAGGTTCTGTGAAAGAAGTAATGGATGTTGTAGAGGCATTCAAAGGTAAAACCGTCGGTGTTGGAATTGTGGTAGATAGAACCGGTGGAACGGTGTTTTTACACAAGAATCAATTTGCTGTCACCACCCAGACAGCTGTGAGTTATGGGCCGGACGAAATTCCGGAAGAATTAAAGAGCGTTCCCATTGAAAAGCCAGGAAGCAGGAGTTTAATATGAGATATTTAACACTAATAATGATAGGAATACTGATGATGAGTTCATGTACAAAAGAAGAAGATGTTGCAGTCATCTCTACAAAGTTTGGGGAAATGGTAGTTGTCTTTTACCCGGAAGTTGCTCCGAAACATGTAGAGAGTTTTATAACACATGCAAAAAATAATTACTTTAATGGAACAACATTTCACCGCGTTATACCGGGGTTTGTCATCCAAGGTGGAGATCCCAACTCTAAAGATGAAGACAGGTCAAATGACGGAATCGGAGGTCATGCTGCTAATTATTATGGTATCGGGCAAGAAGCGAATGAGGCGACATGGATGCTGCCGTCAGAATTTAACGATAAACAGCACGTAACAGGCGCTCTCTCCATGGCTAGAGCTCAAGATCCAAATAGCGCCGGGAGTCAATTTTTTGTCTGCGCAGCCCCCGTGCATCAATTGGATCATAATTATACCGTTTTTGGTCAGGTTATTTCCGGGCTTGATGTGATCCAAGACATTGTGAATACACCCAGAGATAATAGGGATAATCCAATGGATAAAGTGGAAATGAATGTCACTATTATGCCCCGAAGCCAAGCCCTAGGGAAATGACTATTACAATTGGTTTAGCCTTAGGGGGCGGCGGGGCCAGGGGCGCTGCACATATTGGCGTCTTGCAGGTCCTCCATGAGAATGGAATCCAAATAAGTCATGTAGCAGGGACAAGTGCCGGTGCAATTATTGGCGCCATGTATGCATATAATCCGGATCCGGTCTGGATTGAAAATCGTTTTACGGAATTTTTGAAGTCAGACGTTTTTCTCAATATGGGTACTAATAGAATCCGTGAGAAGGATCGTCCTGATTCTGCCATTGGACAGTTAACCAAGCTCGTTCGGGATCGAATTGTTCTAATAATGTCCCAGCAAAAATCGTATCTTATAAAACGCGAAAAATTAGTACGAGCGATAGAATTTCTGATTCCCGTTACTGATTTTACAGAATTAACAATTCCATTGAGTGTCACCGCAACGGATATTCAAAATGGAACACAAATAGTTTATGACCATGGTGACCTTATTGATGCTATAGTACAAAGTTCTTCTATTCCGGGATTTGTACAACCGACTGAACTTGATGATATGATCATAGTTGATGGTGGTGTTATTGATCCCATTCCTGTTGAAATCGCTAAAAATCACACAGATTTTACCATAGCAGTCAGTATAACCAAAGACAGCCTTAAAGAATTAAGGACAAAAAACATTTATGAAATACTCACACGATCCGATCAGATTACGTCCAGTTATTTAGCGAAGTCCAAAATTCAAAAAGCAGATTTTGTCATTAAACCATCCGTTGGAGGATTGCATTGGTCAAGATTTGATCAATTTGATACTCTACAAAAAAGTGGTAGAGATGCTGCTGAAGATATAATAAATGAATTAAAACAGGAAATCAATCGCAGGAGTAGTATTTTTTATTCCTTGAAACAAAAATTGGGGTTAACACGTAAATGCTCCTACTTTCTTCGTCAATAATGAAACAAAAAATTCTCATTTCGCTCATAGTTGCTATGTCAACAGGTCTCTGGGGGCAATTTCAATCGCCGGTCTCCGTTACCGCCAAGGTCAATGAACCTGCCAGGGCTGGTGAAGTTGTTCACGTTATATTAACTGCAACGATGGAACATGAATGGCATATTTATGCTTTATATGACGCTGGCAAAGGACCAATCGCAACATCTATTACGATTTCAGGTGAAGCAGTTTCCCGTCAGGGAAAAATCGTTGAACCAAAACCAGTAGAAAAATTTGATGAAGGGTTTGGAGCAATTACACGTTACCATGTGGGGACGACTCAATATGATATTCCTGTTCAGCTTGATGGTAATATAACTCCGGGAAAGATTCACTTGTCAGCCACAATCAACTATCAAGTCTGTAACGCATCACTGTGTTATCCTCCCAAGAATATTGCAGTAGATGTACCGGTTATAATTGAAGGGGGTGAACCCCGGCCAGGGTACGTACAATTTATTGCTGCTTCCGTAACAGATATTAGCGGAAATATTGACTTGGAAGCTGCGATAGACCAAGGATTCTGGTCATTTGTTTTTTTAGCCCTATCGATGGGTTTTTTGGCATTGTTAACACCATGCGTATTTCCAATGATTCCAATTACAGTTTCCTATTTTACTCATCAGGGAGAACTGAAAAACCAAAGCCCTGTTAGGCAGGCGTCGGTTTATGGATTTGGAATTATTAGTACATTTACAATTTTAGGATTAATATTAGCTATAACTCTTGGTGCCTCTGGGGCAAACCAATTAGCCGCAAACCCATGGGTCAATTTATTTATTGGATCATTATTTACTTATTTTGCTCTTTCATTATTTGGCATGTATGAAATTCAATTACCATCAAGTTTACGTCAGTTAGCTCAGAAGCAGGAAGGCAGAGGTGGATATGTTGGTACACTTTTTATGGCTGTCACCTTTACCTTGACTTCTTTTACGTGTACCGTTCAATTTGTGGGACTCCTATTAGTAGCAGCCAGCCAGGGACAATGGTTTTGGCCAGTATTGGGGATGGTCATTTTCAGTGCAGCTTTTGCATTACCCTTTTTCTTTCTGGCTTTATTTCCACAGTATTTAGCCCGGATGCCAAAATCCGGAGGCTGGCTGAATTCGGTAAAAGTCGTTATGGGATTCTTAGAATTGGCTGCAGCCTTTAAATTTTTTAGTAATACGGATCTCGTTTGGAATTGGCAGCTATTCACCCACGTTTCAGTACTGGCAGTTTGGACAATATTAATGTTATTCACCGGTCTGTATCTTCTTGGGAAAATTCAACTACCCCACGACTCAAAAATAGAAGCAATCAGTGTTCAGAGAATGCTTCTAAGTGTTTTCTTTCTATCATTTGCCTTGTATCTTGGCACAGGACTTTTTGGGCGTCCAATCCACGGTTTAATATATTCCTATCTTCCACCAAAATTGACAGAAGAAGTTGGTTTGATATCTGAAGTGAATGGTAATGGTGAACAAAAATGGTTTACTGATTTGGATGAAGCGTTTGTTGAGGCGAATACGACGGGGAAAAATATATTTGTTGATTTTACAGGATATACATGTACGAATTGTCGGTGGATGGAATCCAATATTTTCACAAAAGATGAAGTAAAAGAGCGATTTAATGAATATGTGCTGGTAAGGTTATATACAGATGGTGGTGAAAATTACCGAGAAAAACAACAATACGAAATTGATCGCTTTGGAACAGCTGCTTTACCCTATTACGTCATATTAACCCCCGAAGATGATGTCATCAGTAAATTTCCGGGCTTAACACGCAATTTAGATATTTTTATAAAATTTTTAGATAAAGGATTAAACAGATAAATGAATAGACTTACAACTGCGATTACAATACTGATCCTGATGATTTCAACAGGATGTAGTACAAATAATGATAAAGACACTGCCAAAGGATCAACTGCAAACGTAAAACCGACCAACCAACCACCGAGACCCCAAAATGCAATTTTGGCTCCTAATTTTTCTTTGGCAAGAACCAACGGTGAAATTGTCCGGTTGGATGATTTAAAGGGAAAAGTTATTCTGCTAAATTTCTGGGGTACTTGGTGTGGACCTTGCAGAAGGGAAATCCCGGACTTTGTGAAATTATACGAAAAATATCATAAAGATGGATTAGAAATTGTGGGTGTGACCCTTACATCAGGCTCCCCTGAGAATATTGATGAATTCGTGAACCAATGGAAAATGAATTATATTATCTTAACAGATATTAGTAATAACGAAACACAAAGTGTTACTGCAGATTATGGCCGTGCTGTCGGAGAACCAATCACTGGAATTCCAACAACCTTTTTAATCGACCGTGATGGATACATTGTAAAAAGTTATTTGGGTCCACGATCTGAAGAAATATTCTATCATGACCTAAAACCTTACTTATAATTACAGGTAGTCTTGTGAAAAATTATCGGTGCATTGTAGCAGGCCTGTTTCTATTGGCATCATTTTTATATTCTCAAGAAAAATATTTTCAACAATCCGTCCATTATAGAATGGATGTAAACCTTGACATCAAAGAACATACTGTTCGGGGGAGTTCAATTATTCATTACACAAATAATTCAACTAATGAACTGAGTAACATATATTTACATCTTCTGCCTAACGCTTTCCAGAAAGGATCAGTGAAACATCGGGAGTATTTACAGATATTTGGCCGATTGGGTCGCGCGGCTCAATTCGTCAAAGGGACAGAATCATATTTTAGCCACATAGATGTGAACCATTTTACTATTTATAATGATGGTGAGGTTATTGCCGATACATTTCAGATAGATGACACTATTTTATCAGCATCTTTAAACTCTCCCCTAAAACCGGGTGATTCATTGAGAATGGAATTTAATTGGGCACATCATGTTGGAGAGCAAGTAGAGCGAGCAGGGCGCGTTGGCGATCAGTATAATTTGGCTCAGTGGTATCCTAAAGTTGTAGTGTATGATAAAAATGGATGGCATAATGATCCTTTTCATGCATCGGGAGAATTTTATGGTGAATTTGGTACATTTGATGTGACAATTGATGTCCCGTCTTTTTATACAGTCGGCGCCACTGGTACAGTGACAAGTGGGGATCCCGGGTGGCAGGGCATTACAGTGGACACAACCAAAGAGTTTAAAGAATGGTTACAGGAGTATCAGGACAATAAGGCTGAAATTGATTCTTCTACTCGACGAACAGTCACATTCCATGCAGAAAACGTTCATGATTTTGCCTGGATAACTTCCCCAACATTTCTCTATGAACACGGCTCCTGGAACGGCATTGACGTACATGTATTGTTCAACGAAAAAAATGGTGAAAAATGGACGAAAAAAGTCAGAGAACGATCAGAATACGCTTTGGCCTGGTTAAGCAGGAAGTTTGGTGACTATCCATATCCTCAGGTAACGACCACTGATCGAACAAAAGGCGGTGGTATGGAATATCCCATGCTTGTCATGAACGGCAGCGAAAGGGAAGGACTGATCGTTCATGAAATTGGACACATATGGTTTTATGGTATTTTGGGGAATAACGAATTGGATGAAGCTTGGCTTGACGAAGGGTTTACCACTTTTCAAACACGAGAATATTTAATGAATCGGTACGGTCCCCACGGGTTTGACTTGGAAAATTCTGAACAATACAAACCATTTGAAAAAAAATATAGAAAATTCAATAGTATGCTGGATGGTTATCAATGGGCAGCTATCCGGTATGAAACAAGCGGGAGCGATGAGCCAATCAGCCGTAAATCATTTATGTTCAACCATAATGGTTCCTATAGGTACAATGCATACACAAAACCGTCTTTGATGCTGCAGGAACTAAAATATGTTCTCGGAGACTCACTTTTTTATGCATCTTTGCAGTCATATTATGATCGGTGGAAACTAAAGCATCCAGATGAAGAACAATTTGTTTCGATGGTTGAGGAAGTTACAGGTGAAGATCTGGATTGGTTTTTTAATCCATGGCTCCATAATACGCGCCTTTTGGATTACGGAATTAAAAAATGGAAAAAAATAAAAACAAATGGTGGCTGGGATGTGGAAGTCATGCTGGTGAAACAGGGTACAAGGGAAATGCCCCAGCTTTTAGAAATTATTATGAAAGACGGTTCAAAGAAACGGATATGGTGGAAAAACTACAAATGGCGCAAACAGGATTCTTTTACTTTTAGACTTGATAAGGAGCCTAAATCAATTGTTTTGGACCCCGACGTACAAACGCTGGATGTGGACAGGCGAAATAATTACACAGGACACATGCCTCACGAAATACAATTCAACTGGATTGATTCAAACTATAATCCGCGAGATCGTTATTTTGTTCGTTGGACCCCCACAATAGCCTATCACGAATTGGATGGTATTATTCCTGGTTTCCAGGTAAGTGAAAAATATGGTGTATGGGAAAAAGTACAGTTTGGCTTGAGCTTTGGGGTGGAATCGAAAAATATATATTGGTCTGTTAGTTCTAATAGCAAACCTATTCACAGTTTCAACGGATTTTCATCCTCCCTTTGGGCATTTGATTTGGGTGGCGTTGAGTCATTCGGTAGTGAAATACAAAAGAAAATAAATGAAGTTTCATCCGGTATAATGTCCGCCAATATTTCCATTGGATTTTATATGACAAATACAGTGGATACAACGAGAACTAATTTGTATGATCCGGGTCAGTTAGCAATTATTTATGGGAAATACCGTTTTTCCATTATGGATAAAGCATGGGTCGATATGGATATTGCCACAACAACGGGCCCTAATACTGATTGGTCATTTACCCGTCTAAACACGGTCATTTCATTTGATTATGAAAAGGATAATATGGGAATTCGAAATCGGTCTATTATGGGTCATATAATCCATAACAACGGAGTCCCTGCCCAGGAACGATATACCATTGAAGGAGCCGGATCAGGGGATTTATATGCAAAACCCTATTTACGGGATAAATCATCGTTTTATGGGAATATCGATCTTCGCAATCATTATCACTTATCCGGCGATGCGAATTTTCGAGGATATTTTGGAGAAGACTTAGTAGGCACAGAATCGGTTATTTCAAATACGTTTGAAATATTTTTTAAACCCACATTGAACGTAATTGGTCTTGAGTTAGCCGCATTTTTGGACGACGGTTGGATATGGGGGAGTAAATATTTGCCGGGGGATGAAGGATTTAACGGTGAATATCTGTTTGATGCCGGTGTTGGATTACGATTGCATAAATCCATTCTAGGTAGGAAATTCTATCTACGATTAGATGCACCCTTCTTTGTAAAAGACATCAGTAAGAATAGGGAAGGTGTTCGTTTCCTTAATGACAAGTGGTTATTCAGTTTTTCAAAAAGTATATGAAGAAAATTCTACTTCTAACAGTTATTCTGTTCATGGTTTTTGGATGTGATGATAATAAATCACACGACATCCAAAAAGCATACGTAACTCTTCAGGGACAGGATAAAATAGCGGTTCTGGATATTAATGGAGGAGAAGTTCTTAAATATATTGATGTAGATTTTACAAATACAAGCGATATGCCCCACTACATCGTTATTGATGAAACCCATAATTATTGGTACTGCACCTTAATTTCGTCCGGGTACGTCTTGAAATTTGATTTACAGACAGATGACTTTGTGGATTCAGTCCACATTGGAAATATGCCTGCATTAATGGCATTAGATGAAGCAAAACAATATCTCTACGTTTCTCGATTTATGCCATTTATGGGGATGAGTACGTCATCACAATTGGTTCATAAAATTGATGTTCAGAACATGAATGTTCTCGGATCGGTAAATGTTGGGGCAGATTCACCCCATGGAATCGCCTTAAGTTCGGATGGTGAATCATTATGGGTTTCCAGCAACCAAGCTTCCCATTTTTTCAAAATTGAAACAGATAGGATTGGTGAATCGAATTATCAGCCGCAGAATTTTCGTATTGGTTCAGATGTGCCCTCGAGTTTTCAAATCAATGATGGCATTTACAATGCCTTAGAGCTGGAATTGAGTCTAGACGATACCAGATTGTACGTTTCTTGTTCAAACAAATCACAGATTCGTGTATTTGATACCAATACAGGCGATAGTCTTGCATCAATTGCAACGGGAATGATGCCCTGGCATTTCAAATTGTCAAAAGATGGAAGCAACCTCTATGTTGTAAACAGAATGGCGAAATCTATAACAATTTATAATCAAGTGACTGAGGAAGAAAAAATATTGAAAGATGATTCCATGGAATTACTTCACGGATGTGCATTATCTGCCGATAATGATCTTTTGGTTGTCACATCTCCTGGAAGTGGTTATGCCTATGTTTACGATACGTTGAATGAACAATTAATCCATACAATAAAATTAGATAATGGCAGCAGAACAGACCCAATGCCTACCGGAGTAGCCATTGTCCAGTAGATGCAATAGATTGATTTACGTAACAATTCCAATATTGTTATTGATGATTGGGTGTGAGGATACCGGGAAGAAAAAGTCAATACTAGAACTCCCATATCAGACAACGTTTAAAGTTGAAGATTTTCAGCCCGCAGTGGATTGCCAACCCTGCCATCCTGTTTATTATGATGAATGGTCTGAGTCTATCCATTCCTATTCCATGTCCGATCCGATTTGGTTCGCCTTGCAGCGAAGTTCTCAAACAGCCCATAAAGCAGTTGGAGAAGAACTTGGGGATTTCTGCGTTCAATGCCATAGCCCAATTGCAGCGTTAACGGACGCAATAACCGATCATGAAAATTTCACAGAATCGGTTGCTGCCTCTCTCCCACAGCAAATCCAGGACGGTGTTACCTGTGTTGCATGCCATACGGTTACTCATCTGCCCGAACCTACGGATATTCAGCCGGAAGACCAAAAATTCGAGACAGCAGATTATAAATTATATACAAAAGGACCTCTTTACGGAACACTCGAAGAACCTCAAGATAATACATTTCATCAATCAGCATCTCATCCTGGATATGATAAATCTGAATTTTGTCAGAATTGCCACAATCTTACTGTCAATGGGGTAGATGCTGAAGTAACCAGTTTTGAATGGGAACGCTCTGCTTTCAAAGCAATGGGTACAGAATGTCAGACCTGCCACATGCCTCTGTATGAGGGATATGCCGCGGAAGGTGGACCTCTGCGGAAAAATCTCCATCGCCACTATTTCCCCGGAGTGGGAACATCCATTCTGGAAGGGTCCCAAAATGAATCGTTAATACCTGCTATAGCAGACATATTGAGTGGAGCTGCAGAAGTGAGTTTCTTTGAACCTCTGCCTGACACGATCAATCCTTCAGACCCGTTATCGATCAAATTGATTGTCACCAACAATGTTGGGCATAATTTCCCCTCCGGTGTCCCATTTACTCGACAGCTATGGCTGGAAGTTTTTGCCACTGTAGATGGTGACACTATTTTTAAATCAGGACATGTGGATGAAAATGGGGATATATATGATTTTCACATTGATCCTGATAAGACGAATGATTCTCAGTTAAATGTATTTCAAACTGTATTGTACAATAATGATGGTGACTCCGCAGTCGCCGTGGAAAATATGACCTGGATGAATGATAATACATTGCCGGTAAGTGGTTCGAAAATAGTGTCCTATACAATGGATCTACCGGAAACAGGATCGGAGTTAAATATTTCCGTTCGACTGCTCTTCCGGGCTCTACCACCTTACTTACTGCTCAATTTAAATTTAATCGATGAACTTGACCGGCTAATCACTTGGGAAATTGATACAAATGCTTATACAGCCGTTTTAGAATGACAAGGATAGCAATAATATTGAACTCGCTTCAGCGAATCATTACCATTATTCAAGTCCAATCCAAATTAATCCCTTAAAAGCGTTATCAAAAAAGTAAGGTTCAGGTGTTAACGACAGTATAGCTGTCGGTAATTTCTTTGAAGGATACAATTATTAATGGATGAAAAATATTTTCATCAGATGTACTCATATGATTATTTTGTAAATTAAGCCATGGCAGAAAAAACAAAACTTTGGTATCTGGAAAATTTTAATCTTTTTGAAGGGATGGGAACCCAATCCATGAAAGAAATGGATCGAAGGAGTAAAATGAAATCCAATAAAAAGAAAGAAATAATTTATTTTCCCGATGAGCCTAGTGATACTATCTATATATTAAAAGAAGGGAAAGTTAAAATTTCCCGAATTGCTGAAGATGGACGAACAACGTCTATGCAGCTAATTGGCCCCGGAGAGATATTTGGTGAAGGGGCTCTTTTAGGACAAGAAAGGCATGAAAATATTGCTGAGGTTGTAGAAGATGCCATCATTTGCACAGTAAGTAAAAACATGTTTCAGGAAATGATGAATGACAATTCATCCTTAAATATGAGCGTTACCAAATTTATCGGCTTTCGATTACGAACCATTCAGACTCATGTAGAAGATCTTGTTTTTAAAAATGCACAAGAACGGATAGAATCTTTCCTACGGAGATATGTAAAAAATTTTGGAAAAAAATTAGTGGATGGATGGATGGTGCGACCCTTTCTAAAACACCAGGAAATCGCTGACCTAACTGCCACTGCCAGACAAACGGTCAATATGGTTTTAAATGAACTCTCGGAGAATGGAACATTAAAGTATACTCGGCGCTTTTTAAAAGTCACAGATCCTACCTGGCTTAACTAGCAATTTTGTCAGTGAAATGACAATAATCTACAATCATGTATCATAATTTTATACATGAATAATATCCCTAATGGAACACTTACAAACGTTCACCTGGTTGTCCGGGATTCGTGTCCGCTATGCAGTGAAAACTTATTAAAGCTAAATACACTCCAACAAAATGAAGTACCGTTTAACTTAACAGTTATTAACCTTGACAAGGGAGACAATATGTTGGATTATGATGGATATATTATTACACCTTCTATTTTTATTAATAATAGGTTATGGAAAATTGGAAGTGTGAAAGAATCTGAAATTTTTAAAAAACTAAATCCTTAAAATAAAAAGCACACAAGATAACAAATAAAAAGGAGGTATCATGGATACTTTAAATAAGTTCAACGGTTATGGTCATTGGCTGCCCCGTTTATCACTGGCAGCGACTTTCCTTTACCACGGTTTTCCGAAATTCGGTATGGCGCAAGGTATGGCGGACATGATGGGTATGCCCGTCATCATGATTTATATGCTGGCAATGATGGAAGTGGCCGGTGCGCTGTTGATCCTTTGGGGCGGTATTGGACCCGATTGGGCAACCCGGATTGCAGGATTGATGTTCACAGCCATTATGCTGGGAGCCATCGGAATGGTTCATTTCCAGCATGGCTGGAACTCAATTAATATGGATATGGGCAACATGGGCAAAGGAATGGAATTTCAAGTGTTGATCATGGCCATTTCATTGTTTTTTACTTTTAAAGGCAATGGAGCAAACGAAGCCAGCGCTTAACACTTCGTCTCTCGAGGTGTAGCAGATGAGATGGGGAAACAATTATTATCGTTTCCCCATCTTTCGCTTTATGGGATCGTAGTATGAAATTCATAAAAACAATATTATCCATTTGGATGTTGCTGTTTCTTTTTAGCTGCGGTACTCCTTTATTCACAATAAATAATCTACCGATTATCCACCCAAAAAATCCGATTATCATTATCCCGGGGATGATGGGTTCACAATTGGTAGACTCTAAAACAGGGGATGTAGTTTGGGGAAAGGTTATCGATCTAAAGTCTGAAAAGCCCCACGAAGCATTATTTCGACCGGATATCGATGGGCTTGAACTTCCAACAAACAAACGACCCATATCTGAAAACAAAGATAGGTTGATACCAACTAATATATTAACCAATTATGAAATGATTAATCGGATTGCTGAAGTGGAGGCATATCAGGGTTTAATCCAACGGTTTTCTCAATGCGGTTTAAATGAAGGAAATATTCACCAGTGTACTGCCCGTGATAATCTTTATTTATTTGGATATGACTGGCGGCGGGATTTGGTAGAATCAGCCATTTTATTGGGAGAAAGAATTGATGAAATACAAAAGGTATCTGATAATCCAAACCAAAAAGTAACCTTTATCACCCACAGTATGGGTGGTATCGTGGCCATTTATTATCTGATGTATGGGAAGAAAGACGTCATAAGCGGTCTAACAAATAGTAGTGAAATACCAGACCCAGATTATACGGGAGCAAAGAATGTTGACAAAGTGTTTTTTCTCGGCGTTCCTTTTGGAGGGACACCTTATGCTTTTAAGACACTCCACGAAGGTGAATATTTAGGCCCGTTTGTATCTGCTTCCCAATGGACAACTTTTACGATGCCATCGATATATGAAATGCTTCCATTGGACACAACTGCTCTCTTTGCCGATGAACATTCTCAAGGGATCTCAATTGACCACTTTAACGTTGAAAATTGGATCAATTATGGAATGGGTATTTTCTCAGATTCCGAATGGGATCAATTTGAAAAAGAATGCAACCTGTATTTCCCTGAATCAGGAGAGGAATTATCCCGTTTGAGATGGTCTGAATTTAAAGAATTTGCACGAGAATCGCTTTTAAGAGGAAAAATATTTCAAACTGCCCTCACAAAAATGGACTGGGAACAGGTGAAAACACAACAAATTATTTTTAGCGGCAATTGTTACGAAACGCTTGATCGAGTCGAATGGTTAAATAAGGATGGGGGCTCTTCTATCATCCGAGCGGTGAAAACCAGACGGTTTGTTGAAAAATATTATTTAACCGCAAAAGGGGATAACACGATTCTTCTTGAATCACAACTCGGAGCTAGTACAAACGCAGATTTAGTCAATATTGGTTGTTACAAGCATAGGCAGATGCCCAATAATCTGGAAATTCAAAAAATGATTATTGAAAAATTATAGGAGCGGTAGTGAAAAGAAGTTTTATTTTTTTTACTATTTTTTCTTTCTTGTTATCCCAAGACATTCTTCGGGACGATTTTGGAAATTTAGATAATTGGAAGCCGCTTTATTTTGATAAAATAGATGCCCATACCCGTTATTCAATAGAAAAACATGAACAGACAGGATCAGTCCTTAAAGCAATGTCAAATGGGTCAGCATCCGGTTTGATTTGGAAAATAATGTTCAATGTTAATGAGTCAAACCATCTCAAATGGAAATGGAAAGTGTCCAATGTCTTTGAAAAAGGAAATGCAAAAACGAAATCCGGTGATGATTATCCCATTCGCATTTATGTCATTTTTGAATATGATCCTAAAACTGCAGGTTTTTGGGAATCGGCGCTCTATGAATCAGCGAAATTAATTTATGGAGAATATCCTCCCCACAGCAGTTTAAATTATATTTGGGCAAACCGAGACCATGAAGAGACGATAATTCCAAATTCATATACAGATAAAGCACAAATGATTTTACTCGAAAAAGGTGTCAAACATGTCGGCGAATGGATGGTTGAGGAAGTGGATGTACTAGAAGATTACCAGCGTGCTTTTGGTGAAAATCCTCCTTCAAAAGCAAGCCTTGCTATTATGAGCGATTCAGATAATACTGGTGAAACTGCAGTGGCGTGGTTAGACTATATTGAATTAAGATCAAAATAAATGAAGTTATGTTCAGGATTTTAAAAATAATGAATAGATCAAAAATATTTAATAAAATTGTATCAATTGGACGGTGTAACAAGAGGAGCATTAAGGAAATAAAATGATTAAAAAAGTATTACTATTAGGGATTCTTGCCGCCGTTGTGGCATGCTATTTCATTTTCAATTTAGGGCAGTATCTGAATTTTCAATTTTTGAAAAACCAACAAGCTGTTTTTGAAGAATTTTATAGTAAAAATCAGATGTTCACTATATTGGTATACTCTGGAATATATATTGTAATCGCTATGTTGTCGCTACCCGGAGCCACGATCATGACTTTGGCGAGCGGAGCCATCTTCGGATTGGGAATTGGAATCATCGTAGTCTCGATAGCCAGCACGATTGGCGCAACATTTGCTATGGTCAATTGCCGATACTTGTTTCGGAATGCATTTCAGAAAAAATTAAAACCGATCATGAAAAAGGTAAATCATGGAGTTGAAAAAGACGGCGCCCTTTATTTGTTCATGTCCAGATTAAGTCCGGTTTTCCCGTTTTTCCTGGTGAATGCAGCCTTCGCCAAAACATATATTAACGCTGTGACTTATGCGTTAGTAAGTCAAGTAGGCATGCTGCCGGGAACCGCAGTATTTGTGAATGCAGGAACACAAATAAGTAAATTGGATTCACTTGGGGGAATTTTATCACTCAATATGATCTTGGCGTTTGCACTTTTGGGTTTATTTCCGCTTATCTCGAAAAAAGCAGTTTTATGGTTAAAAAACAGAAAACGGAATCAATCCTTTAGAAAACCAAAATCATTTGATTATAACATGGTTGTTATTGGTGCCGGGTCGGGTGGGTTGGTATCGGCCTATATCGCCGCTACGGTTAAAGCAAAGGTTGCCCTGATAGAAAAACATAAAATGGGTGGTGACTGTCTGAATACAGGATGTGTTCCCAGCAAAGCTTTTATTCGTTCAGCCAAAATGCTCCATTACGCGAATAGAGCCAAAGAGTGGGGATTCGATTCCGCACAAGTGGACTACGATTTTGCAAATGTGATGGAACGAATTCAAAATGTGATAAAAAAAATAGAGCCTCATGATTCAGTGGAAAGGTATTCGGAATTGGGAGTGAATGTATATGAAGGAGAAGCCAAAATACTTGATCCCTACCATGTACAGGTAAATGGAGAAGTGCTATCGACGAAAAATATTGTTGTTGCTACCGGCGCCAGACCCTTAGTCCCTCCAATTCCCGGAGTACAGGATGTCCAACCCCTCACAAGCGATACACTTTGGAACATTCGGGAATTACCCAAAAGGCTGGTCGTGGTTGGTGGTGGTCCCATCGGATGTGAACTTGCACAAACTTTTGCGAGATTTGGATCCAAAGTAACGATTCTAGAAGGAATGAATCGGTTACTTCTAAAAGAAGATAAAGATGTCAGTGATGCAGTTAGAGCCAAATTTATTTCTGAAGAGATCAATGTTCTTACGGGTCATATGGTTGAGGGGTTTAGTTCCGAGGGCGGTTCCAAAGTTGTTATCTGTAACTGTCAGGATAAAAAAATTAATGTTGAATGTGATGAAATTATTATGGCATTAGGGAGAAAAGCGAATGTGACCGGATTTGGTTTGGAAGAATTGGGGGTTGAAATTCGGAAAAATGGAACAATTGAAACAGACGAATTTCTCCGAACAAATTATGCAAATATCTATGCTGTCGGAGATGTGACCGGACCTTATCAATTCACCCATTTTGCAGCACATCAGGCATGGTACGCTGCAGTTAACAGCTTATTCAGTCCCTTTAAAAAATTTAAAACAGACTATCGTGTGATTCCCTGGACCACATTTACCGATCCAGAAGTGGCCAGGGTTGGGATCAATGAACAAGAAGCAAATGATGAGGGTATTGACTTTGAAGTTACCCGGTATGGTTTGGATGATTTAGACCGAGCTATAGCGGATGGAGAAGATCACGGATTCGTGAAAGTAATTACTCCAAAAGGGAAAGATAGGATTCTTGGGGCGACCATTGTGGGTTCTCATGCAGGTGATATTTTAACAGAATTTGTTCTGGCCATGAAATATGGTCTGGGGTTAAATAAAATATTGGGAACCATTCATGCTTATCCGACCATTGGAGAAGCCAATAAATATTTAGCCGGGAATTGGAAAAAAGCCCATGCACCGGAAGGGCTATTAAAATGGGTCAAAAAATTTCACGGTTGGCGACGGTAAAAAGATTAGACGGGATAACAGGATAAAACAGGATTAAAAAACTTAAATGAAAATTTTCATAAAAATAAAAACATATCGTCAATTCTGTCATCCTGCCCAAAAAACCAAAGGGAAATAAAAAATGAAGTTTGAAGAAATAACAGAACAGATAATTGGATGTGCATACAAAGTGTACAATACTATGGGCTTTGGCTATTTAGAATCGGTTTATGCAAAATGTATGGCGATTGAATTTTATAAAATCGGTTTGAAGTATGAAGTTGAAAAAGCCATTACAGTATATTACGAAGGTAATATTGTTGGTGAATTTTTCGCGGACAAACTAGTTAATGGGGAGATCATAGTTGAGTATAAATCTATTAGAACATTGACAAAATCTCATGAAGTCCAATTGGTTAATTACCTTACTTCCACCGGAAAAGATGTTGGACTTCTCATAAACTTTGGTGAGAAAAAAGTAGAAATTAAACGAAAAGTTAGAAAATTAAGTTTAACGGGAAAACAGGATAAAACATGATTAAAAAACATAAAATGAAAACTTTCATATTAATAAAAACATCTTGTCAATCCTGTCATCCTGTCAATAAAATATAACTATGAAAGCCTCAGACTTGTTTGTAAAAGCACTGGAAAACGAAGGTGTAGAATACATTTTTGGAATACCCGGTGAGGAGAATATTGATTTATTAGATTCGCTCAAGGATTCTAAAATTAAATTGATACTCACCCGCCATGAACAGGGTGCCGGCTTCATGGCAGCAACTTATGGAAGATTAACCGGGCAACCGGGCGTATGCTTATCTACATTGGGACCCGGTGCCACAAATTTTACCACACCGGCGGCCTATGCTCAACTGGGCGCCATGCCTATGCTAATGATTACCGGGCAAAAACCCATAAAAAAATCCAAACAGGGTCGGTTCCAAATTGTGAATATCGTGGATATGTTTCGTCCCATTACCAAATATGCGATCCAAATTGTGAATGGAAATAATATTCCTTCCAGAGTGCGGGAAGCCTTTCGATTGGCAATGGAGGAACGACCAGGTGCTGCCCTTTTGGAACTACCGGAAGATATTGCTGCTGAAGATTGTCATGACCGAATTTTTAATGTGGTCGGTTTCCGAAGACCGGATGCGGATACATCCTGCATCCTAAAAGCAGTAAAACTGATAGAAAATGCCAAAATGCCGTTGTTGTTGATCGGTGCCGCTGCCAATCGAAAACGTACAAGTAAAGCGCTTACTGAATTTATTGAACAAACAGATATCCCATTTTTCAACACACAAATGGGAAAAGGGGTTGTGGATGAAAGGCACCATCATTATTTGGGAACGGCTGCATTATCCGATAATGATTTTCTCCATTGTGCCATTAACCGGGCTGACTTAATTATCAATGTGGGACACGATGTTATCGAAAAACCGCCATTCTTTATGGAAGAAGGGGGCACCAAAGTGATTCATGTTAACTTTTTCCCTGCGGAAGTGGATGATGTGTATTTTCCTCAATTAAATATTGTTGGTGATATTGCGACATCTGTGACAAAAATTGCGTCTCATGTTCACGATAAAAGCAATTGGGATTTATCTTATTATGGCAGAATTAAGGAAGAAATCAAACAGCATTTATCTAAATATTCACAAGATAATCGTTTTCCTGTTTTACCCCAGCGAGTGGTTCAAATTATCAGGGAAGAATTACCGGATGACGGTATTGTTACTTTGGATAACGGCGTCTATAAAGTATGGTTTGCACGGAATTATAAATGTTATGAACCAAATACGTTATTGTTGGATAATGCACTTGCCACAATGGGGGCAGGATTACCGTCTGCTATGTGTGCAAAATTGGTTAACCCGGACAAAAAAGTCATATCTGTTTGCGGCGACGGCGGGTTTATGATGAATTCACAGGAGTTAGAAACAGCGGTACGATTGGGGCTTAATATGGTAGTCATTATTTTGAATGATAGTGCATACGGCATGATAAAATGGAAGCAGGAAGGAATGGGATTTGACAATTTCGGTTTGGATTATTCAAATCCAGATTTTGTTGAATATGCAAATAGCTTCGGCGCAATCGGATACAGACCAAAAAGTGATGATGAATTTAAAGAGGTATTATCCCGTTGTTTAAATACAGATGGAATTCATGTAATTGATTTGGCAGTGGATTATACTATGAATCATTCCATCCTGAATGTGTTGTTAAAAGAAAAAACCTGTATTCTGTAAAGAGAAAAGGAAATCATTATGTTAAAAATACTCTCACCTTATGACCAAAGTCTCATCCAAGAAATCCCATTTATGGGAAAAGATGACGTAGAAAAAGCATTGGTCACAGCTTACAATTTATTCCAGGATTCATCAAAATGGATTCCTGCCCACGAACGAATCGCGATACTGGAGCGAACAGCAGACCTTATGAAGACCCGAATCGAAGAATTGACCAAAACGGCAACAGAGGAAGGGGGGAAACCCTATGCCGATTCAAAAGTTGAAGTTCTCCGGGCCATCAATGGCGTCAAAATTGCTGCAGAACATATAAGTCAACTTAAGGGAGAAGAAATCCCTATGGGTTTGACAAAAGCGTCTGAAAAAAGATGGGCTTTTACCATTCGCGAACCCATCGGTGTTGTCGTGTCAGTCAGTGCGTTCAATCATCCATTGAATTTAATTGTCCATCAGGTTATTACCGCTTTTGCAGCGGGGTGTCCTGTCATTATTAAACCCGCCTCAACCACACCATTATCCTGTTTTGCTTTGATTGAAATTTTAAAAGAAGCGGGCATGCCCGAAGGTTGGTGCCAACCGATTATATGCGACAACGAAACGGCAGAAAATTTAGTTACTGATCCTCGAGTTCATTATTTTTCATTCATTGGTTCGGCGAGAGTGGGCTGGTACTTAAAATCCAAATTGGCGCCGGGAACCCGATGTGCCTTGGAACATGGCGGCGCCGCTCCGGTTATTGTTGAGAAAGATGCAGATTTTGAATCAATGCTTCCATCTCTTTTGAAGGGTGGATTTTATCATGCTGGGCAAGTATGCGTATCTGTGCAGCGTGTTTTTGTCCATGAAGATATTTGTGAGGATATTGCGAATCGTTTGGCAGATGGAGCTAAAAAATTGATTGTTGGCGATCCTATGGACGAAAAAACGGAAGTAGGCCCCCTCATTATGCCGAGAGAAGTAGACCGGGTGGAAAAATGGGTTCAGGAGGCAGTGGATGGGGGAGCAATATTATTATGCGGGGGCAACCGTATTTCAGATACGTGTTATCAACCCACTGTTTTACTCAATCCGCCGGCGGATGCTAATGTTTCGACAATGGAAATTTTTGGTCCAGTTGTGTGTGTTTATTCCTATTCAGATATGAATGAAGCGATTGAAAGTGCCAATAATCTGGACGTCCATTTCCAGGCATCTGTTTTTACAAAAAATATTGATATTGCCCTGGATTGTGTAAAAAGACTGGATGCCACAGCTGTCATGGTGAATGATCACACAGCTTTTCGAGTGGATTGGATGCCTTTTGGCGGAAGAGATACTTCCGGGATCGGCATGGGCGGCATTCAATATTCCATGCACGAAATGACCAGAGAAAAAATGATGGTATTCAAAAGTGATGTATTATAGTGTATAAAAATTTTAAGTGAGGCAAATGAACACCAGAAATATTTTTATCATTTTATCAGAAGTGTTCATATCACTTCCGTTTTAAAATACGATGAAATTTTCCGATAAACACGATGACGAATTTTATTACCTGTATAATGTGAAAAAAAATCAAAGCTTTCTAATCGTGTTTTTTGATAACCGACAGACTTTATTGAGAGTTTTGAATAGATAATATGATGGAATTATCATTCGAATATTGGTATTTACTACCTGTTTCAATATTGATTGCAACCATTGCAATGTCTTCGGGGATTGGAGGCGCTGTATTTTTTTCACCCCTTTTTATGCTGGGACTAAAACTTGATCCAAAAATAGCTATTGGTACTGCATTAATTACCGAATTATTTGGCTTTACATCTGGTTTAATTGTCTATTATAAAGCAAAATTAATTGATTTTCAACTTGTCAAAAGTATTTTGATTTTTTCCGTTCCAGCTGCAATTATAGGAACAAAATATGGAAGTTTATTTGAACCAATTATTTTAAAAACAATTTTTTCCGTTGGGTTGCTTTTTATTGGGTATCAGCTTTTTATTTCATGGCAGGCAGAAGAACGGGTAAAGCATGAATTAGATATTAAACAAGAGTTTGAACAGGAATATGAATCTGAACTAATTGATAAAAATGGGAATGTATATCATTATACGGTTTGTAACAGAGGAATGGGACGCGTGTTTTCTATCGTAGGCGGCGTATTTATGGGGATGATTTCAGTTGGATTAGCTGAACTTCAGGAATATTTATTAGTGGCGCGCTGCAAGGTTCCGACAGCAGTATCAGTCGCAACGTCGGTTTTTGTTGTTGTCATCACAGTGTTTGTTGCATCTATCGGTCATATTTATGAATTTGCTAAAGAAGGTAGTGATGTTTTAAATCAGGTATTAAATGTCACCATTTTTACTGTTCCGGGTGTTATCATCGGTGGATATGTTGGACCGAAAATTCAAAAATCAATTTCGGAAGATTTAATGAAAGCAAGTATTTCAATTTTGTTCATGGTAGTAGGGTTTTTTATGCTCTATACCCTAATTTAACTCAAATAATAATTTAGCAGGAATATGGAAATTAACTATCAGATAGAAAATAATCAAAATATTGTAAATGGTTTTTCTCAAAATGGAAAGAGCCGGTTCGAGGTAAAACTGAACTCGCATGCTGTTCCATTTAAACGGCGGCGTTTATCCATTCTCCAGGTGAATATGGGGAAATTATGCAATCAGGCGTGTCACCATTGTCATGTAGATGCGGGACCGAAACGGACTGAAATTATGGAAAAAGCCACAGTTGACCGTCTTGTAAAACTCCTTGAAAAATCAGCTGGAATCGAAACGGTAGATTTGACCGGTGGCGCACCGGAGTTGAATCCAAACTTTCGTTATTTCATTCAGAAAATTCGCACATTGAATATTGATGTGATCGATCGGTGCAATTTGACTGTTTTACTGGAATCGGGGCAGGAGAATACATCTGAATTCCTCCGGGATCATCAAGTGCAGATCGTCAGTTCCCTGCCTTGTTATAGTCCGGAAAATGTAGACGAACAACGGGGGAATGGTGTATTTATGAAAAGCATCAAAGCGCTGTATATATTGAATAATTTGGGTTATGGTAAACCGGGAACAGGATTTAAATTGGACTTGGTTTATAACCCTGTGGGCGCTTCACTTCCACCAAACCAATTGACACTGGAAGCAGAATATAAACAAAGACTCAAAACTGATTTTGGTATTGAATTTAACCGCTTGTACACCATCACCAATATGCCTATCAATAGATTTCGTCATGTATTAGTGAAAACAGAACAATTGGAAAAATATTCGGAACTGTTAGAAAGAAATTTTAACCAATCAGCAGCAAAGGATATTATGTGCAGAGATTTAATTTCCATCGGTTGGGATGGAAAAATATTCGATTGTGATTTTAATCAAATGTTGAATATTCCACTGAGGAACAATGTGAATACAATTTGGAATATTGAAAAGTTGAACGAATTAGAGAGGAACCCAATTACTTTTGAAAATCATTGTTTCGGGTGTACTGCAGGAGAAGGAAGCTCATGTTCCGGAGCGTTGATTAATGAATGAAACCGTCGGTGAATTTTATTTTTCGGATGTATTCGCAGATAGGCGAATTCAAGTCACTCTTGCAAACGATCCTCTTTTGCGGGGTGAATGCCTTGGCGGCGCCATGTATATTGAAGATTTTCGACGGAT
>CAZBEY010000019.1:0-30251 GCA_964491015.1 uncultured bacterium
TTAAATGAAAACCCTGTTACCCAATTTTACAGAAAAAAGGTTGCATAACCATTATAAAGATAAACACCAGAACTCATATCCATTCCGTGATGATCTTTTCCATTCCACGTCATATCATATACCGATGGACTAGCAGAAGAATGGATTTCTCAACATGAAAAACTTTGGAATAAAAAGGAATCAGCTATATTTGCCATAACATTAAAAAATGATGGCGTTTTAATTGGGTCAATTTCCATTATGAATATTAATGATGGAAACGGTGAAGTCGGTTTCTGGGTTGGCGAGGAATATTGGAATAAAGGATATTGTACTGAAGCATGTAGAGCACTTATGGTCTTTGGGTTTCAATCATTTGATTTAAATCGACTCTATGCGGAGTGCTTAATTAGAAATTCAGCCTCTGGTCAGGTGCTAAAAAAGGTTGGATTTAAACAATATGATAACAGAATCAGAACGTGTGGTTATAGACAAGAAAAAGAACCGACAATATTGTACGAGCTATTCAACTCCCAGAACACATCTTCTAAGTAAAATATTTCTCCCTTTAAATTATTTCAATAACCTCAATGGAACCTGTTTGCGTATAAGAAATACTAACAGGAGATAGCACCATGCTGAAAAAGTACGATCGTTTTGAATTAAGTGTAAAAAATGTAGCATCCCAATTAGGAAGGCAGCCGTCTGAAATTGAATATAAACTTCTGAAATATTTTGGTTATTCCAGATATTTATGTCATCCTATACCTGAACTACGAAATATATTTTCAGAAAATAACGAGTCCCATCTCACAACGGATTCCCGCTCATTCATTGTTGGAAATGAAAGTAAAAAATCAATCATAAAAACTTCATCATTGCGAACACAGCATGCCTTTGGATTAACGCCGGTTCTTCGATATCAAAGTTCTCAATCAGCCATATCCATCGGATTAATTGATGATGGTAAAACATGGAATTATCCAATTCATGGCAATGAATCATTATTATTTATCCAAGATGGTCCGAATATGAAAAAGGTCTGTTCTGAAATCAATAAGGTTGAAGGTGTCAGTATTTTTATAGTCAATCCGGCCTCTTTGGGTAATGTCCTCCTTGACCTATTGAAGAATACATTCGGTTTAGATTTATCATTTGAAAATATTGATGATGCAGAAATATTATCAAATCATAAAACCTGCGGTATGTTGTGCGTTGGGAAACAAGACTTATTAACCCAACTAAAGACCATCGTTGATGCACAAGACTTAAAAGGTCAAATGATAGGACAATTAAAATCAGCCCAATTCATTTCTCTTATTATCAATCATAACATAAAGGCAAGTATATCCCTACCACAATTTTACCCGGCAGAATCTCCTATCCAAACATTAACTCCTATTATTAATAAGCCGGAAAAGCAACGTGCCGGAAAAGTCCAAAAGGATCTAAAAAACTATTCAAACCATGCTTTAACCATTTGGAAAAAAGTCAGTCAACAAAAATATAATAATTTAAAACCGGAAAAATACGCATTTGGCACAATTGCAGTTTATCATCGCAACAATGATAATATAGCTATCGCCATTCCCGACAATCTTCATTTAATAAAAAACCATATCAAATCAGGGAGCAGGATCCTCGTTGCCAACGCATGCAGGCAATTAGTTAACAAAGGGTATAAGCCAATAGGTGTTACCATGATAATGCACGGTAGGGATTTAAGAAATAACGATGAACAATGGGAGTTACAACAGTTGTATTCGGGAGTGAAAGAATCGTGTCAATATTTAAACATGAAACTGGTTAATCCACTTATAACATCTGACAAGACTCAAGCAGATTTGGAAGTATGTGTAATTGGTGAAAAAATTGTTAATGAACACAGTGTTGATGAGTCATTTCAGAACGAAAATGACTTTATCACAATGCTGGGAAGTCATCGGGGTGAATTGAATGGTTCCTTGTATCAGAAGGATATTCAAAAATCATCCGTCGAATCGATTCCATCGGTAGATTTGAGAATGGAGTCCCGTCTGCAGGAAGTTATTTTACAGGGAATTCAAACACAACTCATTAAATCTGTCAGCAATATATCAACCGGGGGATTGGTCGTTGCAATCATAAAATCATTAAATCAATCTAAAAATGAATTGGGTGCGCGGATACATTTATCAAGAAAATTACGGCAGGATGAAATCTTATTTGGTGAAACACAAGGGTTGGTAGTCGTTTCAATCAATGAAAGTGATTTAATGGAATTTGAACGCATCTGTATGACAATTGGCGTTCCGTCCACAACCATCGGCAGAGTTACAAGAGACGGACGGCTAAAATTTAATGATGTGGTAAACATCCACAGGAAAGAGCTTTAGATGGAATATGGGAAATGGAATATGGGAGATGGGGTGAGGAATTAAAGATCTTCCACAATGCGGGGAAAATACAGATGGGGATTATATAATAGAGGGATTAGGTGCGAAGAAAAAAGATGGAAAATTGATAAATCAAGGGTTGATAATGTGCTTTATTTCTTCATGAATGAGAGAATTGGAAGCCAATAATTGTGTATCAAATATTGAATAAGCTAAACCATCCATTTGTGTAATTTTACCGCCTGCTTCTTTGACCAATAAAATTCCTGCAGCCGTATCCCAGGGATGTAAATCAAATTCCCAAAATCCATCAACTTTCCCACTAGCGACATGACATAAATCCACCGCAGCAGCACCCAATCTCCGAACCCCCTGGGTTTTATCGGTGAATTCCTTGAATAATTCCATGTTTTTCTCCCATAAATCATCATGTTCGTAACCAAACCCCGTTACAAGGAGTGACTTTTCCAACTTATTCACAGTTGAAACAGAAATAACCGTTCCATCACAATATGCTCTTTGATCTTTCATGGCGGTATAAACGTGATTTGCAGGCAGTTCAACGATACAACCGACCATGGGCTCATCTTTGTAGTGAACGCCGATAGAAACGGCAAATGCAGGATAATTATGGACAAAATTAGTCGTGCCGTCTAAAGGATCGATTATCCATTGATAATTTGAATTTGGAAAGGTAGAGCCAGATTCTTCTGCGAGAATTCCATGATGTGGAAATTGATCATGAATAATTTTACAAATTAATTGTTCTGCCTCTCTATCCGTTTTTGTTACAAGATTGGCTTTACCTTTATAATTAGCAATGATAGGTCGATTAGTGGCGGATAAAACCAAATCAGCGGCAGATTTTGCAGCTTTCAGAGCCACATCATGGATGTGGTTTAAATCCATAGTCTACTTTTGATAGGGGATATGTTCTTGAGAGAAATATTTTTTCATCATTTTTTTCAATACTGTTGAAAGAAAAATAATCGATATCAAATTTGGAAACGTCATAAATCCCAGAGCAGCGTCTCCAAAAGCCCAAATGGCTTCCAGTTCAGCAATGGCGCCAATGAACACAAATACTAAAAATATCCATTTATATGGTAGAATCGCTTTATGACCGAAAAGGTAAAACGTAGAGCGATCACCATAAAATGACCAGCTGATGGCTGTGGAAATTGCAAACAAAAGAACGGAAAGTGTTACAATCTTATCACCATAATTGAATAGAAAACTCAAACCTTCTTTAAATGCATAGGACGTTAAAAGACTGCTGTTAAATAAGCCCACCTCAAGAATATCTTTAACATGAGGCAAATTAGGATCGGTGATATTCATGTAAAACTGTGTATGTTCCCAAGCGCCGGTTGTAATAATGACCAGCCCGGTCAATGTACAAATAATAATAGTATCAATGAATGGTCCAAGCATAGCCACAGCGCCTTCTCGAATGGGATATTTCGTTTTTGCTGTGGAGTGGGCAATGGCAGCGCTCCCCTGACCGGCTTCATTGGAGTATAAGCCGCGCTTGATCCCCCAAAGCATGGTCAGTAAAATTCCACCACCTGCTCCGGCAATTGTAGCCGGTGGATTAAATGCCATTTTGAAAATCAAAGTAATGCTGGGTCCAATTTTATCAAAATTCACTATGAGAATGAGTGAAGCAGCCAAGACATAAATAATGGCCATGATAGGAGCGAGGTAACCGGTAACTTTCCCGATTCTTTTAATTCCACCAATAATAACCATACCTACAACTGCAACCAGTACAATGCCATTAATGACTTGCTGGACTGATAATTCAAATCCGGTCCACATTTGATGCTTTAGCGTAAGGAAATGCTGTGTCCCAAGGAATTGAGCGACTTCAGAATAAATTTGATCAGAGACAGTGAAGGCTTGGATAGCATTTCCTGTGGCAAAAGAGCAAATGACAGCAAAGGAAGCAAATGCCACTGCCAGCCATCGCCATTTGGGGCCCATACCCGATTCAATTGTATACATGGGACCACCGGCGGTTGTGCCGTCACTACCGATTTCACGATATTTCAAAGCCAGTGTACATTCTACAAATTTTAATGTAGTACCAAAAAATGCCGTTACCCACATCCAGAACAATGCCCCGGGTCCTCCATAATACAATGCGGTGGCAACACCGGCGATATTTCCAATACCTACCGTCGCGGACAAAGCGGTTGTTAATGCCCGGAAATGGTTGAGATCTCCGTCATCATTTGGATTATCGTATTTACCCCGTGTAACATTGATTCCATGCTTTAAATATCTTAATTGTGGAAATCCTAATTTAATGGTAACAAAAATTCCTGTTCCAACGAGGGCGATGATCATCAGTGGCACCGGAGAAAATGAAGGGAAAGACCAAATTCCTTCATAAAACTTTACTCCAAATACTGCTAATACGATTAATATTATAGAAAATGAGATAATGCCAGCTTTTGATTTATTCATAGTCACCTTGATTTGTTTAAAATTTGAAGCCAAGTTTACACGGATGATTCATGGGAGGCAATTGCCTTTTCATCGTTGTTTAATTAGTTTTGTGTTTTTATGGAAATGGTTTATTTATATAAAAAAACGCCCTTAGTATATATTAGTCTTGCGTTCATCTTCGGATTAATTCCAGGTGAATTCATTTCTTCTGCCACTCCAGTACTCTTTTTGACCCTCGTTGGAGTTATCTTATTATTTATAAGGAAAGATTCGATTCTTGTTTGTGGAGTTTTGATCTGCGTTATGGCATTTGGAACACAGAAAATGCAAACCGCAGTTTTTCACCAAAACAATCTTAAATCCGTAGCACTTAAACTTAACGAAGCAGAGGTAGAATTTCGAGGAGAGATTGCTGAAATAAAGGAAACAAACAAAGGGTATAAATATCGACTGCATCTATTGGATATTCAAAATATTGATATTTGGCTATATCAAAAAAATGAATTGATTTGCACTATTGGTGATACATTGGTTGGATTAGGAGAATTTCAACAAATCAGTTCCGTTAGAAACCCCGGTGCTTTTGATTTTCAATCATTTTATAACAGGAAAAACATATTTGGTTGGATATTCCCAGACAGAAATGACGAAGTGGTCGTCCTAAAAAATACCCATTTACATTTTGGACGATTGATTTACATTATTCAAGATAAAATCCGATCTCATTTCAATAAATTTGCACCGGGGGATGCTGCCGGATTACTCAACGCATTAATTCTGGGCGATAAATCTGATGTCGATCCGAGTATTAGAGAATCATTTGCAAAAACAGGAGTGATTCATGTATTGGCAGTATCCGGACTTCATGTTGGCTATGTACTCATCGTTCTGCTATTAATTAAAAATATGTTTCGTCTTCCCTGGGGCACAGATCGAATTGTTGTCATTATTGGTCTTGTTATTTTTGTCATATTAACCGGGGGAAAGGCAAGTGTTGTCAGAGCGTCCATTATGGCCGGGATGTACGTTTTGGCACCTGTGTTTAACCGGTCAGCAAATGTGTGGAATATCATTGGCGGAGCTGCCATGGGAATTCTATTATTTCGGCCAATGGATTTGTTTGATTTAGGCTTTCAATTAAGTTTCTTAGCCGTTGCATCCATCATCTTTTTCTATAATTGGTTTGAAACTGTACTCCCGGAAAAATTAAAAGTAAATAATGTTGGTCATAAAGTACTTCAGTTCATTTGGGGATTATTCTTGGTATCACTGGCAGCACAATTAGGCACCCTACCGCTTACAGTTTATATTTTTGGAAAATTACCATTGATTGCTCTGATTGCTAACGTGTTGATCGTACCGTTGATAGGTATTTTGGTGGGAATCGGGTTTTTTATCTTGTTTTTGGGATGGATGCCGGGAATGGGCTACTTATTGGGAAATTCAGCCTGGTTAATTTCAAAGATTATTACCCTTAATACTCAACTGTTTTCATCATTTTCATTTTCAATAGTAAAAATGAGTTTTACACTGTTTGAAGTGATTGCATATTATGTAGTTCTTCTATCAATTGTGTTGTTATTTAACAAACAACGAAGAAAATATGGTATCTTTATCATTCTGTTTGTATTGAATATTTTCATTTGGAAATGGGCGTTTAATGAAAATTTACTGGAAGTGATATATTTGGATGTTGGTCAGGGAGATGCCATCATCGTAAAACTTCCGAATGACAATGCGATGCTCATTGACGCAGGGGAGAGGAATCGTTATAATGATATGGGAAAGGATGTGGTATTACCGGTATTGAATCATTTAGGAATAAATGAGCTCAATTGGGTTGTGATGAGCCATCCGCACAATGACCACATCGGAGGAATTGTATCGTTATTAGGTGAAGTAAAAATTGATACATTATGGGATACATTTTTACCGTATAATTCTTGGACCTATCGTAAAATTATCGACTATTCGGATTCGAATTCTATTATTATTCAACATCCTAAACGTGGAGAAACGAAAAAATTATCAAAAAATGTTTTTGTTCAGATTTTAGCTCCAGATTCTCTAGTTGTTGTTTCAGAGTACAATGTGAATAATTCCAGTATCGTGTTTAAATTGGTTTATGGTAAAACCAGTTTTTTATTCACCGGTGATCTTGAATTTGAAGGTGATGAATTATTAATCCCATATCAAAAAATACTGAAATCAGACGTTTTAAAAGTTGCTCATCATGGATCAATAACAAGTTCAACGGATTCTTTATTAGATTTAGTAAATCCTGGACTATCCGTAATTTCTGTCGGGTGGAAGAATAAATTTTCCCACCCGTCACCCTTTGTTATTGAACGATTCCGTAAGAAAGGAATTAATATTCACAGAACCGATTTGGGCAAAGCGCTTTGGTTAAAATCAGATGGAAAAAGAATTAAGGAAGTAGAATGGCATTAATCGCCGGAGTAGATGAGGCCGGACGGGGTCCACTGGCCGGACCCGTAGTGGCGGCAGCAGTCATATTACCAGAAAATCACGAAATAAATGGATTAGCCGATTCAAAAAAGCTTTCGGAAAAGAAGCGTGAAAAACTATTTGATGAAATTTACTCTCAGGCAGTTTGTATCGGCGTCGGGATTGTAGAAAGGGAAGAAATTGATAGAACGAATATTCTGAAGGCTACACATAAAGCAATGTTTAAAGCATTGGGATCATTAAATCCACAACCTAAAAAGGCATTAATTGACGGCTACGCATTACCGAATCAAATAATACCAAATGAAGGAATAGTACATGGAGATGATCAGATCGATTCCATTAAAGCAGCGTCAATTATTGCAAAAGTCACTCGGGACCGGATAATGAAACAATATGACATCATTTTACCTGAATACGGATTTGCGCAACATAAGGGGTATGGGACGAAGAAGCATATCGAAAAATTAATAGAGCATAAAGCAGTGCCAATTCATAGACAAACATTCAACCCTGTAGATAAGCACCTTCCCACCATTCAATGGTTAAAGAAAAATGCAAAAGTTGGATATTTTGGGGAACGATTAGCGGCATTGGACTTATATAAAAAAGGATATAAAATTCTATCCATGAATCACCATTGTGCACCCTATGGTGAGATCGATATTATCGCTGAAAAAAATAATGAACTAATATTTGTTGAAGTTAAAACAGCCGCAAGCAAAACAATGGGAAATGTTGAGAATCAAGTGAATGCAGCAAAAATAAAAAAATTAACACGCGCCGTTGATAAATATCTAATGGACAATGAAATAACAAAGGATATTCGATTGGATGTGGTTGCTGTAATTATACAAAAAAACGGACCCGATTTGACACATTTTATAGGGATAGAAATTGAATAATTATTATTTTAACAAATAGAATAACTAATTTCATACATGGATAAAAATAAAATTATTAGTGAAACGCGGTCACTTTTTATTATAGTGATCATTGCTTTTACGCTAAAAGTCACTTTAGTAGAGGCATATATCGTTCCAACCGGAAGTATGGAAAAAACCATTATGGTGGGTGATTTTCTTATCGGTAACCGCTTCGTGTATGGAATGAGAACTCCTGATTGGATTGGTATTCCATATACTGACATTGGTTTCTCAATTCCTTATTATCGATTTCCTGAATTTAAAAAACCCCATCAGGGAGATGTGATTATATTCAAATATCCCCGCGATCCTCATTTAAAATATGTAAAAAGATGTATCGCCGAACCCGGGGATACACTGGAAATAGTTAATAGGAAAGTGTACGTAAATGGAATAGAATTCGAGCTGCCGGAACATGGACGGTTTATTCTTCCAATGTCAAACCCGAGGAAAAGAGATCCAAAAATATTTTTAGGTAAAGGTAATAAGGATAATTTTTCTCAATTAGTCATGCCAAAAAAAGGGGATAAAATACCCATTCAGCCTGAAAGTGCATTATTGGTCATGCAGCTCATGCTTCTCGATGGGCATGAATTAACTCTCAAAAACGAAAATAATGAGTATGAATTCACAGCGATTGATCCCGATGATTTGTATCGAAGAAAAGCATCATTTAAAGTTTATGATGATTATTATCCAAACGGAAATTTAATCAATCCATGGTCGACAAACATGCCAAGGGGAACATTGTTGTTTGATGGTCAACCCATAATGGAACTTGATGAATACATTGTTAAACAGAACTATTATTGGGCGATGGGTGACAATAGAGACAATAGCCTTGATTCAAGATTCTGGGGTTTTGTACCTGAAGATCATATTCTTGGAGAAGCATTGTTTGCATACATGTCCTTGAATCTAGATACGTGGATACCACGATTTGACCGAATTGGTACTATCATAGAGTAGTATATTTGCTCTTGCACTAGCATCAATAGCTTTGTATTTTTTATATAAGGTAAACTTAATTCAAAGAGGTAAGGGAAAGATGAAACGAATATTAATCCCAATATATATCTGCTCCTTAATTGGTGCACAGGATGAAGTCACAGCAGAAACGCAGACGGACACAACATTCGTCGAAACCACAATAGTTGATACAACTATTGTTGAAGAATCGGTTGATACTGCCAAGGTGAAGAAAGCGTCAGACAGAGATTACAGTTTAGAATATGGATATAAAGGATATCAATGGGGTTCAAAAATTTTAACTTTACCCATTTTGGAAAATATGTCCGCCGCCCAACCAAGCTCTGATAATAGAAGTATCACCATGTCAGGAAAACTTGGAATTGATTCCGTAAAAATATTTTTTGTGTACAGCGATAGCGGTTTTTGGAAATCAGAAGTTGATTTTCAATTGGAAAATGATGATTTAGATAAACAGATTGAACTTTTTTTCCGAATTGAGAAAAATATTAGTGAGGTCTACGGGAATCCATTTTCAACGGACCAAACCGTCAATGGCCCATCCGGGTCGTACAATGATTTCCTCAATGTGAAATATTCCCGCGCTTTTTACAGATCCTCCTGGAATGCGTCCCCGGTCAGAATCGTTCTGGTCCTTAATGGGGTTGTTCAACAACCCAAAACAGAAACTAGTTTATTGGAAGGTGATATTAGTTTTTTAAGATTAGTTTATTATAATCCGGATTTTATGATTAATGCAAAGGAAGAAAAACAGACGGAAAAAATTCCATCAATATTTGAATTATACTAAATATGTTCTTAACCCGAAGCATATTTGCTGTATTAATCAGTGTACAGTTTTCCTTTTGCCCTAAACCGCCCAGAATGGTCAGGTCTTTCCGATATCAAGTTAGCCAGGAAGAAGCTTTATTATTAAGTCGTCAAATTTTAGAAGATTTAGGGTATGAAATAGAGTTTTATACTAAAGAGAGCTATTTAATCAAAACAATATTATCGCCTCTAAAAAAAGATTTCCGCAGATATGATTATTCTCTCGCAATTGTAGTGGAAGATCATGTAGATGTGTACATCATCGCCCAAAAAAATATTTTTAAACGCGGATCGGAAACATCCCTGGGGGGAGGTAAACCCATGACAGAAACGGATACTGTCGATTGGCTGCCTTATTCGTTACAGAAGAAAATATATTTACCGCTGATTAACGAATTTTCAAATAATGGCTTTACACAGGTTGAATCTCAACAAGCCAATAAGGGGAAATATGACTCTCTGGCTGAAGGATAAAATTTGCTTGTTGTTTATAGTTCATGCGTGACAATTTCAAAGACTTATAAACAACCAAATAAACTCATTTAAATATGCCTGAAGACTATATATTACGTGAAAAACTCGAAACGCTTTTAAAAGGTGTTAATAAGAATTATGGTAAAATTCTCACAGGTGAATTGTTATCGCGATTAGACAATACAATAGCAGACTTTAATGACGAAGTTCTTTCTTTAATGAATGATCTCAAAGAAAATGCTACCTTAAAAGAGAAGATGCTGGCAGATATAAAAGCGGGTAAAACAGAAGAACTTACTCCAGAAAAACAAACCCCCGTTGAAGAAGAAAAAGAAATGAGTGAATGGGAAAAACGACTTGAAACATTAAGTAAATGAGTATTGAGGAAAAGGTATGACAGTAAAAGACAAAATTATATTTAGTATATTAGTTATATTGATTTTAGCCGGCGGTTATTTTCAATACATGTCCGGAGAAATGATAAAGCGTATGGATGAATTAAATCTAAATGATAAAGAACACGTGGATATTGTTAATAATGAATTTCGGGAAGACCTAAGAGTATTGAACCTGCAATTTATTGGCAGAGGAAAACATTTACAAAAGGCACAGCGAGATATTGTTGCTAATACAAATTTAATCGGTACGACTGCTGATTCATTGACTGATATGATTGAAGAAGTTCAATTCAATTTGGATGAGGTGGAAAGAGAAACTTTTAAACGATTTGGGGACGTTGAAACGGATATTGCTGATTTAGAAGACGACCTTGGGAGACTTCGTCGCAAGACAACTCGAACTCTTTCAGAAATTCAACAACAGCTCACTCTGTTAGAAAATGAATTAAACACCGTTTCTGATAAGGTATTTGAGAAGGAAAAAAAGAAAAAGGAATAAAGATTATCTTTCCGATTGAGAAATAAAAAAGGGGTTTTTGTAAAGCCCTTTTTTTATTTATGAATATGTTAGATGTAGAATTATTTAACAAAGGAATTAAATTTTTTAATGATCAACAATTTTTTCAAGCTCACATTAGTTGGGAGCATTGCTGGAAATTATATAAAGATGATCATAAAAAATTATTCTTAAAACCCCTCATTATGTTGACCGGGGCTTACCTGAATTATAATAGCGGTCGAAAAATAGGTGGAGACTATTTACTGAAAAAATCCTTGGATCGCTTACTTGAATCAAAAAATGTACTTAAAGAATTAGTTGAAGTGAACTTGTTGATAGAATGTGTCAATAACGTATACAAAAACGGAGGGTCGACCGAAGGGATAGAAGGAATTAAGATAAAAAAAGTGGGGTAGATTTCACGAAGACCTCGGTGCTAAGTGAATATCTACCCCTTCCACATACCAAAGGTACCAAACCAGCACCTTCACGCTTAAAGTAAAAGTTTAAATGAGAAGATGCAAGAAAAAAATCAAAATTGTGCCGAGGGCCGGAGTCGAACCGGCACGGGGTTGCCCCCATTGGTGTTTGAGACCAACGCGTCTACCAATTCCGCCACCCCGGCAAATATGGTACATAAATAGGACGAAATATTAATAATAATGTCTATATATTTGCACATAATATTAAAGGAGAATTTTTACAATGACCTACAAAACAATTCCTGAAATGTTTTTTCAAACTGTTGAAAATAATGCAGACAACTACTGTTTATATGATAAAATTAATGGTGTTTGGGAGGGAAATACCTTTAGAGAAATTGGTGAAGCAGTTGAATCGGTTGCATCCGGATTAAAATCACTTGGTATAAATAAAGGAGATAAAATAGCAATTTTATCCAATAACTCATCTCGTTGGGCGATTGCTGATTATGCAATTACCGGCATAGGGGCAGTTACTGTGACAGTTTATCCTACATTAACCAATCCTCATATCAAATTTATCTTTGATGATTCTGAAGCAAAATATGCTTTTGTTGAAAATGAAGATCAATTAGAGAAAACCAAATCATTGGTTGATGAATGTCACCACTTCAAGGGATTTATTATGATGAATGATGGTGAATGTTCATCAGAGGATGTGATTGCCTTTTCATTACTAGTGGAAAAAGGGATATCGTTTAAAAAAGAGTCCGGTTTTGAGTTGAAAGACCATTCTAAATCCATAAATGAGAATGATCTACTTACTTTAATTTATACCAGCGGAACAACTGGAAATCCGAAGGGAGCAATGTTATCTCATAAAAATCTGGTATCGAATGTTATCAATGGTCGTAAAGCCATTAATATTGATCAGAATGATGTCCTACTGTCTTTTCTACCGCTTAGCCACTCTTACGAGAGAATGGCGGGTCATTTTTCTGCATTCGCTGGAGGAGCCAGAATTTATTATGCCGAATCGATTGAGTCCGTAGCGGATAATATGGTTGAAGTTAGGCCGACGCTTATGACGAGTGTACCTCGTCTCTATGAAAAAATGTATGCTCGTATAATTGATAAGGTTAATAATGATCCTGCTATTAGACAGAAAATATTTTGGTGGGCAATAAAAATTGGGAAACAAGCAACTCCGTTTTTACTCAGACAAGAACGGCCAACGGGGATGCTTGGAATCAAATTCGATTTAGCTGAAAAATTAGTATTTTCAAAAATTAGAGAAAAAGTTGGAGGTCGTTTGCGATTTTTTGCGTCTGGCGGAGCTCCATTGTCAAAAGAAATTGCAGAATTTTTTGCTTCGGCGAACATTCTTATATTGGAAGGCTATGGTCTTACTGAAACGAGTCCCGTGATTTCAATCAATACTCCTGAACAAGTTAAATTTGGAACAGTTGGAAAACCAATTGAAGGCGTTGAAGTTAAGATTGCAGAAGATGGTGAAATCTTATGTCGCGGGGATAATGTTATGGTCGGTTATTATAACAATCCTGAAGCAACAGCCGAGGTTATTGACGATGAAAATTGGTTTCATACCGGAGACATAGGTGAAATTGATGAAGATGGATTCCTCCGTATTACCGATAGAAAAAAGAATCTAATCGTGACATCAGGTGGAAAGAATGTTGCCCCTGCACCAATGGAAAATGCATTAATATTATCGAATTTTATTGAACAATCAATCGTCATTGGTGACAGAAGAAACTTTATATCAGCATTGATCGTACCCGCATCCGAGAATATAAAAAAATGGGCCGAAGAAGAAGGAATAAGTAATGATATATTAAACAACCCAAAAACGATCCAATTTTTTGAAAATGAAGTAAAGGGAGCCATGGAAAACTTTGCTAAATATGAAAAAGTAAAAAAATTCAAATTAGTTCCAGATGAATGGTCTGTTGACTCAGGTGAACTAACTCCTACACTTAAAGTAAAACGTAAAGTAGTTGAAAAAAAATACGCAGAATTAATAGATGACATATATAATGTATAACATAATATAGCTCAGTAATAAAATATACAGATGATGAATAATATTACTATTCTGGGAACTGGAAGTTGGGGAATCGCTCTTGGAGATGGATTAGTTAATTTGGGTCACAAAGTCACTATGTGGCAAAGAAACGAGGAAAAAATACTTAAGATTCAAAAAGAAAAAATCCATCCGCTAATAAGCCATTACAAAGTACATGAAAAATTAGTGTTTACTCCATACCTTCAATCATCCCTCAAAGATGTCCATTTCATCGTTGTGGCTGTCCCTTCCCATGGAGTGAGAGAACTAATCCAGTCCATAGCTGAATATGACATTGATAATTCTATTATTATTAATGTTGCCAAAGGCCTTGAACAAAAAACATTATTAACAATGAGTCAGGTGATTTGTGAGGAATTTAATAAAAAGGAAAATGACATTGTTTCTCTCTATGGTCCAAGTCATGCTGAAGAAGTTATCAGAAAAATACCAACCACCCTGGTGGCTGCATCTTTAAATCATGACAATGCACGAAAAGTTCAAAAATTGTTTTCATCAAATTTCTTACGCGTCTATACCAATTCAGACATTCTTGGGGTTGAGTTGGGGGGGTCATTAAAAAATGTTATCGCAATCGCTGCTGGAATATGTGATGGAATTGGATTTGGAGATAATACAAAAGCGGCCATTTTAACCAGAGGGATAGCGGAAATAACCCGATTGGGAGCAGCGATGGGTGCCAGAGAGAGTACGTTTGCCGGCCTCAGCGGTATTGGCGATCTTTTTGTTACATGTTCAAGTAAATTTAGCCGAAACAGATTCGTGGGTGAAGAAATAGGAAAAGGAAAGAGAATTAATGATATTCTTTCAAAAATGACCATGGTGGCTGAAGGGGTCAACACTGCTGAGGTTGTTCATCAGCTATGTGGTAGGTATCAAGTAGAAATGCCAATTTCAATGACTGTCTATGATGTAATATATAATCAAAAAGATCCCAGTGATGCCGTAATTGAACTTATGAATAGAGACCTGGTATCAGAACAATATTAACCTGTTTTCCCTATTTTTTCAATTAGTCTAATATCGTAATTTTTCCGCCGGATTTGCCCACATAGCTCAGTAGGATAGAGCACAGGTTTCCTAAACCTGGTGTCAGAGGTTCGACTCCTCTTGTGGGCACCAACCAACAACCATTCACTGGAGACAAAACATCAATGTTCAAAGCTAGAAAAAAAATAACAAAAAAAGAAATTCAAAAAGACCCATTTTTAGAAGGGCTGTATTCCACTAAAATGTTTATTAACAATCATAAAAGGAAAATCATCCAAATATCAGTTGGAATTCTGGTAGGCGTTGTTGTCATCTTATTTTTAAATAATCGTAGACAAACTCAAAATCAAGTTGCAGAAACTGCTCTGGGAAAGGCTTTGGTCAGTCTTACGAAGGGTGATAAAGATAATGGACTATTGCAGTTGGAACTTTTGATAGAGGATTATTCTGGATCAGTACCAGCTCAAAATGGGTTATTTTTACTTGGGAAAAATTATTATGAGAAAAATGATTATTTGACAGCAAAGTCGTATCTAAACGATTTTATAGATAATCCAACAGATGAATTTCATGCCAGCGCTCTAAATTTATTGGCAGAAATTGAAAAAAATAACTCTAAAGTTGAATCTGTTATCGAATATTATCAACAAGCTATTTTAGTTTCCTCTACTAATTTCCAAAAAATTCAAAACCAAATCAGTCTTGCAAAATATTATTTAGAAATAGGCCGACAAAAAGAATCTAAATTGTTGCTGGAGAGTATTCAAAAACATTCTGATATTGATAAGAATATGCAAAATAAAATCGATGAGATTTCCGGTCGCATAAATCAAGCAATTTCAGACGATTAATTCGAAGAACATTAATCTTGTAAACCTGAATATTACATCTTAATTTTCCGCCCGAAAAGTGGGTTGCGTGCCCACTTTTCGCATGTATAGACATGGATGAATTGAGAAATAATATTAAGAATATGCTTCCTAGCGGATTCTATTTGATGGATATGAAAGAAGATCCCCATAAGGGATTAATTCGTTGTATCATTGATAGTGAAAACCCTATTTCACTTGATGATACTACTCGCATTTCCAAGACGATTCAAAATTCACATATTTTGGACACCTATTATCCAAAAGGCGCCTCCTTGGAAGTCACTTCATTTGGTATCAATGGATCATTAACCGAATCTTTTCAATTCAGGAAAAATGTTGGGAGAATGCTCAACATCACCTTTGATAAAGATGGATATAAAAAAAGCGTCAAGGCGGAATTAAGGGGTTTTGATGGAAAGACCCTTTTTTTACGCAATAAGAATAAAAGTCAATTTCAATTGCCATTGACAAAAATTATAGATACAAAAGTAGTAATTCAATTTAAATAAACACGGAGTCGAAGTGATCAACCGAGAATTAATAGAGGTATTTTCAGAGATAGCCAGAGACAAGAATGTTGAGCGGTCTGAACTTGGTAGTATACTTGAACAACTTTTTCTTTATATAATTGAGAAAGAAAGGGGAGAAAATTCTAATTGTAGTGTTATTATAAATATTGATAAGGGTGAAATTGAGATCTATGCAGAGAGATTGATTGTGGAAGTCATAGAAGATCCTGTCTTAGAAATTTTATTAGAAGACGCTCAAAATGAATTGCCGGATGAAAATTTTGAAATTGGTGACGTATTTGTTGAAGTGATTGATCCGCGAATTTTTGGTCGTAGAATGGTTAATACAGCCAAACAGTTTTTTAGTCAACGTATTCAAGATGTGGAAAAACATTATATTTATGAAGATTATGCTCAAAGAATTGGAGAAATTGTCATTGGCGTTGTGCACCAAGTTCAGCGCGATAATATTTTCATCAATATTGAACAAGCAGAACTCAGGATGCCAAAAAATGAACAAATCCATTCGGAACGTTACCGCAGAGGTGATACAATAAGAACAGTCGTTAAGTCTGTAGAAGTGACTCCACGAGGTCCTGAAATTATTGTGTCAAGAAGTGACAACCATTTTCTCTTCAAATTATTTGAAATGGAAGTACCTGAAATAGACGATGGAATTATTGAAATATTAGCGATCGCACGTCATCCCGGTAATCGTGCCAAAATTATCGTGAAATCCCAAGACAGAAGAATCGATCCGGTGGGCGCATGTGTGGGGATGCGTGGGAGTAGAATACAAGCTATTGTCAGGGAATTAAATAATGAAAAAATTGATATTATAAACCATAGCAATCAATCGGAAATATTGATTTCAAGAGCGCTGTCACCCGCAAAGCCTATTGATCTTTACATCGATGATGATAGAAAATACTGTGTTGCCTTATTTAATGAAAATGAATTGGAATTTGCAATTGGTAAAGGAGGTGTCAATATAAACCTGGCTTCCAAGGTTACTGGTTATAAAATTGATGCTTATGGTAAAAATGAATACGAGCGCCAGCAAAATGACCAAGCTACTGCATTAATTGATATTCCCGATTTCGATGAAAATTTTGCAAAATTATTGATTAAAATTAATATAAAAACCGTATCAGATTTGCTTAATGCTGATGAAGATATGCTTATGGGGGTCGATGGTTTTGACAGTGAAAAATTGGAGAATTCCTTTAATGTTGTTCAAGCTTTTATTGAGCGAGTAGAGCAGGAAGAAGTGGAAGAGGAAGAACTCAATATAGAAGAACTCCTCGGTAATACGGAGGATTTCGAACCTCCGGCAACTGATTCAGGTAAAGATGATGTTGAATTAAAAGAAGAATCTGATGAGAATATCGAATTATCTCCGGTGAATTCAGAAGAATTGAAAAATAACGCGAACGAGTCCGATACATCTGAAAGTGATGATTCTAATAAAGATTCTGAGCAAAAAATGGAAGAATTAGAGTCCTAATCATGGCAAAACGTCGCATATTTCAAATAGCCAAAGATCTGAACATTTCTCATACAGAAATTGTGAATTTCCTCAAAGATCACGGGATAGATGTTGCAAGTCATATGTCCCCCGTTGATGAAGAGACGGTGATTCTTATTGAATCTGAATTTGCAAAAGATATGGCAAGTATTGCACGATATAGAAAAGAACAAGTACGACGAGAAATCCACCATTCCAGAATTGTTGAGCAGCAAAAAACAACTAAAAAAATTAATCTTTTATCTCTGGAAGAACAGAGAAAAATTGAAGAAGTGGAAAAAATTAACACGGCTGAATTAGAAAAGAAAAAGAAAGAAAAAGAAAAGGAAAAAGAAGAGGAGCTGAAAAAGAAAAAGGAAGCGGAACAAAAAGCGAAAGAAGAAGAAGAAAAAAAGAAGATCGAAAAGCCAAAAAAACAAAAAATGCGGAAAATTGACCTCTCGGAAATTGAGGGACAAATTGGACAAACATCTCGGCCAAAAAAGAAAGAATCTGATAAAAAGAAAAAACCTATTAAAAAAAGTGTAAAAGATGCTGTTAAACAAACATTATCTAAAATTGATACTAAAGGAAAGAAAAAACAGTATAAAAAAGACAAAATATACCAAGAGGATGAACCGCTGAGTGACGATGATAAAAAAACAATAAAAGTGGCGGAATATTCAAATGTTGAAGAACTTAGCAAAATTTTTGAAGTCAATCCAAGTGAGATAATTCAAGAGTGTTTAGGGTTGGGTAGGTTGGTGACTATGAACCAACGGCTCGATTGGGAAATTATTGAACTTTTAGCGGACTCTTTTGGTCTAATAGCCGAGAAAATCACCAATATCGGTGAGGAATTATTTTCAGCAGATGATACCGAGGAGGACATTTCCAACTCAATACCACGTCCGCCTGTCGTTACAATTATGGGACATGTTGATCATGGAAAAACGTCACTATTGGATTATATCAGAAAAACCAATGTGGTAGCGGGGGAATCCGGCGGTATCACACAGCATATTGGCGCATACAAAGTAGAAGTAAATGATGGACAGCAAATCACATTTTTAGACACTCCCGGGCATGAAGCCTTTACTGCGATGCGTGCAAGGGGAGCTCAAGTTACAGATATCGTCGTGGTTGTTGTTGCAGCTAATGATGGTGTGATGCCTCAGACAATTGAAGCAATTAACCATGCAAAAGCGGCAGAAGTACCATTAATCATCGCAATAAATAAAATGGATTTACCGTCAGCTGATCCGGATCGAGTAAAAAGAGAATTATCAGAGCATGAAGTTTTGGTAGAGGATTGGGGTGGTAAAGTCCAAGCAATTCCCATTTCTGCAAAACGCGGTGATGGTGTTGATGAATTAATGAATTCTATCTTATTAGAATCTGAAGTCTTAGAATTAAAAGCAAACCCGGATACCGAAGCACGCGGAACAATCATCGACTCAAAGCTAGACATGGGTTATGGTCCAATTGCAACGGTTTTAATTCAAAAAGGAACATTAAAAGTAGCAGATTTATTTATTTGTAGTAATTATTCAGGAAAAGTCAGAGCATTGATGAATGAACGCGGACAGCGAGTTGAGTCCGCGGGACCATCAGAATCTATCCAAGTACTTGGATTTGAAAAAGTCCCTCAAGCAGCTGACATTTTTGCTGTGTTTAAAAATGAAAAAGAATTAAAACGAATTGCAACGGAGCGACAACGTCTAAAACGTGAAATTGAACAAAAACGGGTGATTACACAATCATTAGATGCAATGTCCGCAATGATTAAAGACGGCGCAATAAAAATGCTTCCACTGGTGATTAAAGGCGATGTTGACGGCTCAATAGAAGCGTTAGCTGAAACTTTTGAAAAAATTGAACACAAAGAAGTCGGTATCCAAGTTATTCATAAAGCAGTTGGTATGATTACTGAATCAGATATTTTACTCGCATCCGCATCGAATGCAGTTGTTATCGGATTTCATGTTCAGATTAGCTCTAATGCAAAACTGCTTGCAACCAAAGAAGGCGTAGAAATAAGATCTTATAATGTGATTTACAATGCAGTAGAAGATGTAAAACTGGCACTTGAGGGCTTGTTGGAGCCTGAACAGGTTGAGAATATTCTCGGACATGCCACTGTTTTAGAAACATTCAAGATTCCCAAGCTTGGTTTTATTGCAGGGAGTAAAGTAGACGAAGGTATCATTAAGCGAGGCGAAAAAGCACGAATCATTCGTGATGAGGAAGTGATCCATGAATCAACGATTAATTCATTAAAACGTTTTAAAGATGACGTAAAAGAAATTAAGGAAGGTCTTGAGTGCGGTATTGGTGTTGAAGGTTTCCAAAAATTTAAAGCAGATGACGAAATTGTTGCATATGAAATTCAGAAAATCAAGCGAGCGCTCATAACAAATTGACCATTCAAAAACCTTATAAACGGACGGATCGCGTAGGGTTACAAATATTGCAAATTCTAGGTGAAATAACGACGAAACATATTAATATCTCCCACCTTGGCTTTATTACATTCACAAAAGTAGACGTTTCCACAGACCTTAGACATGCTAAAGTATTTTATAGTGTATTGGATCAGAAATTCTCCCATGAGCATATCCATTCTGAATTAAACATGTTATCCAAAGCATTTCGTAAATATCTCGGACAAGAAATCAGGACAAAAAACACCCCAGGATTAATATTTTATGAGGATGACTCTTTGAAGCATGAAGAACATATGATGAAAGTATTTAAAGATTTACATAAGGACGAATCATGATTTTGAATATGTTTAAGCCAAAAGGGTGGACTTCATTTGATGTTGTTAAAAAAGTTCGGTTCATAACGAAAGAAAAAAAGGTGGGTCATGCCGGTACACTGGACCCTTTTGCTGAGGGTGTTCTCATTTTGGGAACAGGGAAAGATACAAAACGGTTAACGGATATATCGGCTTCAAAAAAAATATACAAGGCTGTTTTAAAACTCGGTGTTCAGACGGATTCATTGGATGTAGACGGAAATATTGTCGTAAAGGAAGAAATACCAAATATATTAGTTAACGACATTAAAAGGGTATTGAAGTCATTCCTTGGTGACCAATTACAAATACCACCGATGTTTTCGGCAAAAAAAGTTAATGGAACTCGTTTGTATAAATTAGCACGAAGGAATATTGAAATTAAACGGGAACCATGTAAAATCCATATCGATTCCATCGATTTGATTGACTACATTCCACCACTGGTAACACTCCAGGTAACCTGTTCAAAGGGAACCTATATTAGAGTTCTTGGAAGTGATATTGCTGAAAAATTAGGAACCGTTGGTCATTTAATAAAACTAACCCGTCTTGGAATTGGTAATTATATCATTAATGACGCAATTCGTATTGAGGAATTTCAGGAAAAATGGACGTCCTAACGTCTATTAATAATATAGAACAGAGCGGGAATTCAATTGTAACGATTGGTTCTTACGACGGTCTTCATCGCGGCCATCAAGAAATAATAAAGAAAGTCGTTTCTAAATCACAAACACAAAATGTTCGATCAGTCGTTATCACTTTTAATCCCCACCCTCGGCATATTTTAGACGAAGGGTCAGCGATGCCGCTGCTAATGTCGATTGATAAAAAATTATCTTTGTTAGAACGCATTTCTGTCGATATGGTTTTGGTCATTCCTTTTACAAAGAAATTCTCAACTATATCGCCAAAACAATTTATGGATGACATCGTTTTTAAGAATTTTAATCCGAAGCATATTATTGTTGGATATGATCATCATTTTGGATTTAATCGAGAAGGTTCACCTGATTTTTTGGAAAAATATTGTCGAAGTAATAATGTTACGTGTGAAATTGTTAAAGCAGTAAAGGACGATTCAGTCATTTTTTCCAGCTCGCATATACGACAATTAATATGCGATGGATTTATTAGACGTGCGTCATTCGAACTCGGTTGGGTATATGGTTTTAAAGCAGTCGTTGTCAAGGGAGCGGGTAGAGGCAAGGGACTGTCATTCCCAACTGCAAATTTTCTACCAGTGGAAAAAAATCAATTATTTCCTAATAATGGAGTCTATTTTTGTAGAGGAAGGATTAATAGCAATTCACTGTATGGAATGTGTAATTTAGGCACTAGACCAACATTTGATGAAAAGGATTTTGTAGCAGAAATTCACTTTTTTACGCCAGACTTCAATGATTTATATGATAAAGAAATTGAAATTGAGTTTCTCGAAAGGATTCGAGATGAAATTAAATTTGAAACACCAGAACAATTAGTCAGTCAACTGAAAATTGATAAACAATATTGTAGCGAATTAATGAAAAAATATTTATAGGAGATGTTATGTCAATAACAAAAGAAGAAAAAGCAGAAATTCAAAAAAAACATGGAAAACATGAAACGGATACCGGTTCACCGGAGGTTCAGATATCGATTCTGACCAAGAGAATTCGTGAATTAACTGAACATGCAAAAGAAAATAAAAAAGATCATCATTCCCGAAGAGGATTAGTTATGATGGTCGCAAAAAGAAAGAAACTAATGAAATACTTGCGTCGCAGAAGTCCTGAAGGTTATGTGGAGTTGGTAAAGGAATTGAAAATAAGAGGATAAGAAAATAGTATGATAAGTAAAGAAAGAGAAATTGCAGGAAAAATTTTGCGATTAGAAACGGGTAAAGTTGCCCGTCAAAGTAATGGTTCCGTAATGGTAACCTATGGAGAAACAGTCATTTTGGCAGCAGTAAATGCGTCTAAAGAACCACGAGAGGGTATTGACTTTTTCCCACTCCAAGTGGAGTATCGTGAAAAACATTATGCCGGTGGTAAAATACCCGGCGGTTTTTTCAAAAGGGAAGCGAGACCCGCTGAACATGAGGTATTAACAAGTCGGTTGACCGATCGCCCCATTCGGCCTTTATTTCCAAAAGGATTTAGAAATGAAGTCCAAGTTATGATAACTGTGTTACAGAGTGACGGTGAAAATATGGCGGATACGCTTGCCGGTGTTGGAGCATCTGCAGCGTTGATGACATCAACCATTCCATGGAATGGTCCAATAGCCACAGTTCGCGTTGGAAGAATTGATGGCGAATTCGTTATCAATCCAACTCGTACAGAATTATCGAATTCTAATATAGAAATGATAGTTTCAGGAAATCAGGAAACAGTTGTAATGGTCGAAGGTGAAGCTGATGGCGCTAGTGAATCTGAAATATTGGATGCTTTAAAACACGCTCATGTTGTCATTAAAGAAATCATTGAACTTCAAAATGAATTGTTATCCGAAATGGATATTCAAAAGGTTGAATTCGTTAATCCTGAACCAGATAAAGCCCTGGTTGATGCTATTGATGAAAAAATTGGAAATCAAATTTCTGATATCATCAATATTGCAGACAAACATGAAAGAGCAACCGCCAAGGATTCAATGACTGATTCAATTCTTGAAGCTCTTGAAGAATCTTTTCCTGATGAACAAAAAACAATTAGGTCTATTGTCGGCGATCGATTTAAAGACGCTTTTCGTGAACAGGTACTATCTACCGGTAAAAGAAGCGATGGGCGGTCAACGACTGAAATTCGTCCGATTACCATCGACGTGGGTCTTTTAAATCGAACACATGGTTCTGCTTTATTTACTCGTGGAGAAACGCAGGCGTTAGTTGTGACAACATTAGCATCAAAAAGCTCAGAAATGATCATTGACAGCATGGATGAAGATTATAAAAAGAATTATTATCTTCATTACAATTTCCCTCCTTATTGTGTTGGGGAAGTTGGACGTATTGGTTTTACAAGTCGTCGTGAAATTGGTCATGGGAATTTAGCGCAGCGCGCAATTAAACCTGTACTCCCGGATTATGATGATTTTCCATACACCATTCGAATTGTTTCAGAAATTATGGAATCCAATGGATCGTCCTCCATGGCGTCTGTTTGTGGTGGTTCCTTATCTCTGATGAATGCCGGTGCACCATTAAAAGGTCATGTGGCAGGAATTGCGATGGGATTAATTACGGATGGAAAACGTCATGCAATATTAAGCGACATTTTGGGAGCTGAAGATCATCTCGGTGATATGGATTTTAAAATAGCCGGAACTGCAGATGGTATCAACGCTATTCAATTAGACCTGAAAATAGAAGGAATATCATTTGAATTAATGGAGCAAGCATTAGAGCAAGCTCGTGTAGGTCGTTTGCACATTCTAAATTTGATGAAAGAAGCATTGCCTGAGGCGAATGAAATCTCACAATATGCTCCCCGGATTTTTTCAATCACAATTAATCCTGAAAAAATTGGCGCTTTGATTGGTCCTGGCGGTAAAAACATCAAAAAAATTATTGAAGACACTGAATGTGAAATCAATGTTGATGATGATGGTAATGTAACCGTTGCAGGTTCAAATGTCGATAAATGTAATGACGCCATTGAACTTGTAAAAGCAATTACTTTCGAACCGGAGGTTGGTCAAGAATTTGACGCAATTGTATCTCGTCTGATGACATTTGGCGCTTTTGTTGAATTTGCTCCTGGCCGTGAAGGTCTGGTGCATATATCAGAAATTGCCTGGAGTCGTACTGAAAAGGTAGAAGATGTGTTAAAACCGGGAGATGATGTTCGAGTGAAGCTTATTAAAGTCGATGATCAAGGCAGGCTCGATTTCAGTCGAAAAGCACTCCTTCCTAAACCAGAAGGGTGGGTTGAACGACCCAAGAGAGAACGGCATGACAGAAATGACGGTGGTCATGGAGGAAATAGAGGGCGTCGTCCATTCAGGAAAAAGCGTTTCTAAATAGGAATAAAAAATAATGATTATCGGAACTCCAAAAGAGATTAAAGCACACGAAAATCGGGTCGCATTAACCCCTCATGTTGCTTTAGAACTCACACGATCCGGTCATAATGTGTTAATAGAGAAAACCGCTGGTGAATCCAGCGGTTTTTCCGATTCTGATTATGAATCTGTTGGCTGTAAAATTGTTGAATCACCAAAGGAAATCTTTGATCGTGCTGAAATGATTGTAAAAGTAAAAGAACCTCAGCATGAAGAAGTCGCCATGTGCCGTCCGGATCTAACCATGTTCACTTACTTTCATTTCGCTGCTAATGAATCATTAACGAAAAATTTCAGAGATACAGGCGCTACCGCTATTGCTTATGAGACAATAATGCTCACGGACCATTCACTGCCATTATTAATACCCATGAGTGAAGTAGCCGGTAGGATGGCAGTGCAGGAAGGCGCTAAATATCTTGAGAAATATCATGGTGGTAAAGGTATCCTATTGGGTGGAGTTCCAGGTGTAGAACCTGCATCAGTCACAATATTAGGTGGAGGAATTGTGGGAACCAATGCGGCTCATATTGCGGCCGGTCTTGGTGCGAATGTTTACATAATGGATATCAATTTGAACCGTCTTCGGTATTTAGACGAGATCATGCCTAAGAATGTCCACACGATTTATAGTAACCAATACAATATCCGTGAAATTCTACCCAGAACAGACTTGTTAATTGGAGCAGTATTAATTCCAGGTGCAAAAGCGCCAAACCTGGTGACCAGAGATATGTTAGGTTTAATGAATCCCGGGTCTGTTATCGTTGACGTTGCGGTGGATCAAGGAGGCTGCATCGAAACATGTAAACCAACAACCCATGATGATCCTATTTTTGAAGTGGATGGCATTATGCATTATTGCGTCGCCAATATGCCCGGTGCGGTTCCGTATACATCAACAACGGCATTAACGAATGCAACCAATCCATACATTCAAATACTTGCCAACAAAGGGATTATGAATGCATTACTGGCTGACCAATCACTTTTGCACGGGCTAAATATATATAAAGGGTCCATAACTCATCAGGGTGTATCTGATGCTTTTGGATTAGAATTCACCAATCCCGAGGTTGCATTAAAGAATTAATTTAATCTATTTGATCCGTCTGTTTCTCTGCATTAATTTAAAGTATTACTTTAAATAAGAAATTAAATGAGAACCGATCCGAAAAATATTAAAAAATTATATTATTCCATTGGCGAAGTTAGTAAAATAACGGGTTTGAAGCCCTATGTACTCAGATATTGGGAAACGGAATTTAAACAGATATCTCCGCCAAAGAATCGTGCCGGAAACCGCACGTATCGACAAAAGGACATCGATTCAATTTTATCAATTAAAGATCTACTATATAATCGAAAGTTTACTATTAAAGGAGCCAAAAATCAGTTATCCACAAATGAGTCATTAGAGACGGCTGTGGGAGAGACCGAAAGTTCAGATAACAATGAAGCTTCAAGTGAAATATTGAAAAAAATCAAGCGGGAGCTTGAAGCATTGGTAGAATTCTTACATCAACATTAACGGAGCGTGGCGTAGCCCGGTAGCGCACTGCAATGGGGTTGCAGGGGTCGCAGGTTCAAATCCTGTCGCTCCGACACCGTCGATACACCCTCATTACCGACGAGAAGCCCCCTGAAATATGGGGGTTTTTTCAATCCAATATATTACATTGTAATACGATGAAATCACATGTAATATATTGAAAAATGTCACAGAAATGACACACAACGAACACGCCCCATTTGCCATAATAGAAATAATGTTGCTGCGGTTGGTCGCAGGTTCCCTGTCCGCCGTAGGAACGTAGGCGGGAAATCCTGTCGCTCCGACATCATAAATGAAGCCTTTTTCTTAATGAGAAAGGCTTTTTATCTTCTTCTATGCATTTAAGACACATAATGGTGATCGATCCATCTATTATTAACCCGGAGATTAGTGCAATTAATAATATTGCAATGCGTTCACCTTTACCTCTATCAATTCATTTTCCAGGCCTTTATGGAACCCAAAGTGTGGAATATCCCAACGGGCAAACGGCCGGCATCATTCTACTTGGAAGCGTTGCATCGGTTAATGATAAAAATGAATGGCAAGGGCCCCTTCAAAGCTTTATTTTTGAAGCATCAGAAAAATTAATACCAATTTTGGGTATATGTTACGGACATCAATTATTAGCGCACATGTTTGGAGGAAAAGTCCAATCTCTATGGAAGGGTGAAAAAAGAGCTGGGGTGCGAAAAGTAGATTTGATCTCTAACCACTTATGGGATAATCACCAATCTGGCAAATTGGCTTATTCACATGAAGAAGGCGTTGTAGAATGCCCGGGTGGTTTTGATGTAATCGCTACAAGTGATATGGTGAAAATTGATGGAATTGCATCAAGAACGAAACCAATATGGGGATTCCAACCACATCTGGAAGCCACAGAATATTTTTTAAAGAAGCGAAAAGTAACTGAGCGATTTAGTTTTAATTTTGGATATAGTATTATTGACTCCTTTTTAAAATATTGTTCAAGTAATTAATCAGATAGAAATCCAAATTTCATGAGTATTATTCAGGATCCTACATTTCTTCCAATAACAATAATATTCCTAGTATTATTGCTTATTGCGCTCTGGCAAAAATTAGATAGGTATATTATTCCGTTATTTATCGTTTATGTACTATATGCTGTATATACAGCATTTACTATTGAAGAAACTCGGTTGCCTAAAACAATGCCTCTACCAGACGAGAACGAATGGCCGGTCGTTAATAGAATTGATGAAAAAGTTAAACCGGTTGAAATCAAAATTGATACCAGCAATATCCAACTCCAACGAGACACAAAAAAGGGTGTGGAACCACTTTCTCAAACTATTCCGGACCTCCATGTTAATACCTTGCTTTTTTGCGAAAATATCATCGACAGCGTTCGAAGACCTGTCAATATTGGTAATGAATTCCCAATAAACCTCGAAAAAGTGTATTGTTATTCAGGGATTCGGAATATTTCTGGCACCAGAACTATTTTATATGAATGGTATTTTGATGAAAAATATATTGATGCTATTCCTGTTAATATTGACAGGTCAGTTCACTGGCGCTCATGGACATATAAAACAATAAAAAACGCCCAAGTTGGTCAGTGGTATGTTGTGTTAAGAGATGAGTTAACAAAAGCTGCATTAGATACTGCATTTTTCACAATTATTGATGAATGATTAATAAGAAAACTTTAATTATATTTACTTTTTTTCTGGTTTCATGCGGGAAAATACAGTCTTATCGCAGCATACCAATGAGCTGGAAAAACATTACCTTAGAATTTCAGGATTTACCCGATGGTATCCGAGTGTTCGAAGGACGAAATAAGCAAATTCCCATTAATGCTTGGTATGTAGAAATAGATAGTAAAAATTTAAATATAGAAATTGATATATTAATGTCAACAGATAATGATAGGAGAGAAACTCCCAGCCAGTTCTCAAAAAGATTGGATGCTGACGTTGTCATAAATGGCGGATATTTCTTGATGCATAAAACACCTTCTGAACATGTTGGTTTGATCATGCATAATGGCCAAATTATTTCAAATCCATTAACATCCCTTCTAAAGAGAGAAAAACGATATTTCGTTACAAGAAGTGCTATCGGTTTTAATGAATCCGGTGATATGGATATTGCCTGGGTCACCGGACGTAACGATTCCCTGTTTGAATGGAAAACACCATTGAACAATGCTCCGGATAATCCCATTAAAGATTTTAATGATAAAAAGTCATCCTATTGGGATGTAGAATCTGCTTTACAAGCAGGACCAGCACTCATTCATAAAGGGCGTCGACATGTTACGGATACCGAAGAAGCCTTTTTCTGGACAAAAATTCCTGAAATTCATCCTCGATCTGCAGCCGGATATAAAAGGAACGGTAAGCAAATTTTCCTTGTAGTAGACGGTAGGCAGCCTGACAGCAGGGGGGTTGATTTAAAAGAATTGGCCATTATAATGGATGATCTGGGCTGTGAGGAAGCGATCAATTTGGATGGAGGAGGTTCAAGTGCGCTTATTGTTGAAGGGAGGCTGTTAAATAAACCTGCCGGTTTAAAAACACAGCGTGAAGTCATGTCCGCTATTGGCGTTTTTTCAGATTAAATGACCGAGCCTTATATCATTGTTCCGGTGTTTAACGGTGAGAAATATATTGAATCATTTATTGAGAGAGTCGATCATAAATGGCAAAATAATCTGATATTCGTTAATGATGGTAGTAACGATAATTCAGAAGAAATCTTGAATAATAAAAATCTATTCGTGGTCAATCACAAGACGAACCAAGGTAAAGGTGGGGCGATAAAATCAGCTTTCAATATAATTAGAAGACAGAATGGTGATTCTGTTATAACGATTGATATTGATCTTCAACACCCTCCTGAATTACTAAATAAATTTAGTGATATTCCCAATAAAACAATTTTGCTTGGATATCGTTTTAATCGAAAATCAATGCCGGTATTAAGAAAATTTTCAAATTTTATGACAAGTTTACTTATTTCGGTCCGCAGTGGAAATGTCATTAAAGATTCACAATGCGGCTATCGAGGATTTAAGATCAATATTTTTGATCAGATAACCTGTTTTGAAAATGGATTTCACTTTGAAAGTGAATTATTAATGAAAGCATCTCTGGCAGGATTGAAAGTAAATCACGTAAATATTCCTACTATTTATGGAAGCCAGGTATCAGCAATGAATCATGTGAGTGATTCCTTGAAATTCATTAAAATGTGGTTTCAAAGTTTTTTATGGACTTAAAATGATTAGAAAACTTTATGATTGGGTACTACACTGGGCCGAGACCCCTTACGGTCCTATCTTTCTGTTTGTCCTGGCATTTGCGGAATCTTCATTTTTTCCCATTCCTCCGGATGTTTTATTAATTGCTCTGGCATTGGGTGTCAGAAAGAAATCGTTTTCCTTTGCATTGCTTTGCAGTATTGCAAGTATTGCAGGCGGGTTATTCGGATATAGCATTGGTCATTATTTATGGTGGGAGGGATCGGCCTATTCCGGAATTGCACATTTTTTCTTCAATAATGTACCGGGATTTACTGAAGAATTATTTATGTCAATCCAAAAACAATATTCGGAATATGGTTTTTTAATAATCTTTACGGCTGGATTTACGCCAATTCCATACAAAATATTTACCATTTCCGCCGGCGCTTTTGATATTAACTTACTGCTGTTTCTAATTGCATCCGCCGCCAGCCGGACTGCGCGGTTTTTTCTGGTGGCCGGTTTGATTTGGAAATATGGTGAATCTATAAGGACATTTATTGATAAATATTTCAATATCCTATCGATCGTTTTTACTATTTTGCTTATAGGTGGCTTTTTTCTTATCAAATATGTTTTTTAACGGAGAGCGCTTAGTGGCGGGCCAAAAATTTACACCCGACCACAACTTTTTTCGGCGTGCATGCTAGCGCCCTTTCCGTCCCCTACAGCGCATTGTTAGGTTTTAAGTGTCTTTTGTGTAAATGAAAAAGGTAACTACCTGATTATTAAAAACGATATTAAAACTTAACATGAATATAGAAGTCAATCTGGTAAATCAAATT
>CAZBEY010000020.1:0-29193 GCA_964491015.1 uncultured bacterium
CTGGTAACTTGTAGATCGGTAAACATAAAGTACTGCTCACCAATAACCAGTTACCGTTCTACCAATCGCTGGGGCGTAGGGACTTGAACCCCAACAACCAGAACCAGAATCTGGTGTCCTACCATTAGACGACGCCCCAATAATGATAATAAAAATAGGGCGCAAATTTAGTCCCCTTGTCTCTTTTACTGAAAATGATTTATTTACTTTATATACTTTGTGGACCTCTATCTTCTAATTACCAATAAACCTATTATTACTACTACCTGAGTCCAATATTTGATATGCCAAGAGTGCGACATCATCCTTATTGATCATACCGTCGTTATTGATATCTGAAACTTCTTGAGTACAGCCGGGATACAAACCTCGCTCAATCAGATCGGATAAATATAATACATCAATAATATCAATGACGGGGGAGCTGCTTGCGACATCCCCGTTAACATTCCCTACCGTAAAGACATTTGCATTATCACAGGCATCGCAGAAATCTCCCGCTCCATCATTGTCAATGTCCTCTTGATTTGGATTGTATGTATTCGGGCAATTGTCCTCAGAATTAACGACACCATCTTCATCCGCATCATAGCTCATTTCGTTTGCACGAGCTGATTCAGCTTGATAAACTTCTTTTGTAGACTTATTCTGCACGAATGCTACTATGTTCAAATCACTGATATCCCATGAAACATTGGCATTATTGGGCCAATTTGGGTCCATAGACCAACTCAAGTCCAAAGTAACACTATTTTGTCCATCCAGAGTAATATTATCACCGGATTTATCAGTAAGCATATCAACGAAGGTTGCTTGGTGATGAACCAATCTGTTGTATCCCGTATAATGCACCGAGTCCATAGTGGCAGCAACAAATAGCCTTAATGGTTCTGATGATAAATTGGATTCACTGGATATCGTAATGCTGGTTGTAACGTTATTGCCGGAAATATCTCCGCTTAACATAATGATTACAGGCGTATACTCGCCCATCATATTAAGGGTGGCATGGGTACGCCATAAGGTTGGGCTATAACCTGAGTCGTCCCCGCCGGTAAACATGTGGGGCGTATAGTTGTTATTATAATAAGAATTACGTTCTTGATTTTCAGTTTGATTGAATGCAAAAAACGGATCGTTCCCCGGGGACGGCCACCAAACGTGATAATGAATCTGAATCCAATTTGAAGCAGCGACTGCACCGACATATCTCGATTGGTTTGGATCAGTAAAGTTGTGAAGCAGAGTCTCCGACTCTGCACAGGAGGGTCATGTGGTAGATGTAAATAATTCGCTCAATGCTTTTTTACTACCGCCTAACAAAAATGAGGAAATTATCAGGAAGTAAAATACGATTCGTTTAACCATTTATTATGCTTTCACCAATTACTCAAGTTCTAATCTATCATTTTAATGTTATTATAACATGCCATAGTTCATGGTTTAAAAAACAGACACAATCCCCAATTTGAATCCGTTGCTGAATGGCTCAATAATTCGACAAACACCGTTTGCACAAAGCAGCCCGCCTTTTAAGGAACCAGCCATTATTGATAATCTAAATGATGGTGTAATATAATAGACAAACTCAATATTCGCCCAGTTTTTCTTTTTGTCCAAACCCAGAATATCCTCTAATGAATTCGAACTGTTATCCTCAACTATACCAAAAGATAATTCACCAATGGATGTATTATCCAAAGTAAATGCCACTGTCCATTTGGGAGTTTTCCCAACGCTAATGCTCATAAATGTGTTATCTTGAGATTGCACGGGTTTTCCATCCGCATCGACAAATTCACTAATTAAACTATCAACTATCACCTCTCCATTATTTTTTTCATAAAGCCAAATTCCCCTTTTTAGCATTTGCATCTCAATTTTAGCATCGATGCTCCAACCGTTTGAAAATGTAAAACCAAAATGCACTGGTAATGTTTTCGCAAATTGATAGGTATAATGCATTCTCCTGCTCGTATCCGTCTTTGAAAAATAAGTCAGATCAATCTTATCTTCAGATTGAGAGAAACCCAATTTGACATCCATCGCATAATCAAAAAAATATCCGGTTATTTCTCCGTAAAAAGCATTAAATGGAGTCGCCGCAGGGTTTTTCAATGGGAATAAGGCAGGGTCTCCCTCTTTTTCCCAAACGAAATTGTTCATTGACCAGGTATGTGATCTGCTGGAACGAGACATATTTCCCAGAAATTCATAACGATCGGTTATGGAACCAAACACCTCTATCTTATATCCAACTTCATTATTAAAATCCATTTGATGAGATGTTCTGTTTAGCAAAGTAGTCTCATGAAACATATTAGCAATAGGAGGATTTTGATAATCCTGAATCAGTCCATAATTGTCCACATTATTCCATCTGTTTGAGGGATTTAATGTCCCGAAACGATAATTAATGTACTCTACATTGATAGAAAATGAGGAAAAATACAGATTCATATTCCCGTAGAACCCCCGTCCATCTAAATGATTTTTATAACCATTATCATCTTTTGAAAACTCAGTTGACCAATTTTTCACATACTCAACATAAAAATCTATCAATGAATTATTGTAAATATAATTGGCGCTCATACTATGGTTTTTTAAATCAAGTGTATCCGGTGGATAGGTATTCACAGGATGGTTTTCTTTCGACTGGAGAAATGTCAGTCCTACTTCATGCCTGTTAAAATTCCATTCACCATTTATACCGTATATATTGAGGTTTGTTGTATAATTGGGAGTGCGATTATCATAACCTGGTGCATAGATCGTACTGGAAGATAATTCACTTCTACCGGTTAAAAAGTGCATTTTATAAGAATCAGTATTATACCCAATTCCGATTCCACGGACACCTGAATCTCTATCAATTGTTTGGTCATCAACAGAATTTAATATGAGTCCTCTCCCCCATATTTCATATAAATCACCCAGTTTAACTTCTAATGAACCATTTTTATATTCAAGCCGAAGTTTACGAATTCCGTTATATCGTCTCCCCAGTTCCGGTGGATCGCTAAATTCAAACTGAAACCAATTTACAAAACCACCATAATTCAGGTTGGTATTCAGCGATGTTTCGTTATAATAAAATCCATTTTTACTTTCGCCCAACCGGGTCTCTACACTGCCGTGAAAGGATGTTTGGGCGTTGATAAGTGGTAATAATATTGTTAGAATGGTTTTCTTCAGTTGATTCATTTGGTTTTAAATGAGTAATCGTAATTTATTTGTCGTGTTTATTTTTATGAATTTTAACTGCGTCACTCCTTCGGAGTTGCATGAATAATTTACATCTTTTTATAATCATTCTACTCTGTCGGAGTTCATTAGTAAACAGAATATATTTGAAAATAATAAATAGCCATCCTCTTGTGCACAATTTCGATTTCGCTAATCAAGCAGTAATTCTGAAAGGATGGCAGGATTATTACTATAATATGTAAAATAAAGTGAACCGTGAAAGGGTGATAGAAATGTAGTATACTGTCTCAAATAAGCCCCACAAAATTCCGAAATAATTTATTCCTCTTCTTTTTCCTGATCAAGATATAATAGTCGACGGATCTGTAAATCTATTTCGACTTCGTCTCCTGGTATATATCCTTGATGAAACCAAACAATCTCACGATTTTGATTGATTAGGATTGAGGTAGGAAGCATAATGGCATTCATCTTTTGAGCCAATTGCTGATTGGGATCAACGCCAACAATAAATGTATATTTCTTCGCTCGAATATAACTTTTGACTTTTGACATACTTTTGGGACTATCGGTACTCACGGCTAATATTTTAAATCCATCTTTACTATAGTTTTGGTGAAATTGATCTAAAAATATCATCTCCTTTTTACAAGGAGAGCACCAAGTCGCCCAAAAATCTACTAAAACAGGACCGTCCGTTAACAATTCATCCAATGTGGCATTTTTACCATCCAACAAATCAAATGAAAAATTGGGTAATGGCGTTCCCAATAATTCGTCCGCACTCATGATTGATCCGCAAACAACAAATATTAACAATAGTTTTTTCATAACGTTAAACATTTATTATTATAAAACAATTTGAAAGTTGTTAGGATCCGATTAATTAATAATTAATTTACAGTGTTGTTTTTAAGTAATTCATCAAGTCTGTTTCAGGTACAAATTTTAAACTAATTTTCCGAATATTGTCAGCTGTTTCCAGTGGAACACTAAACGAATACGTTACCGGAATTTTAACAGATTCCATAGCCACTTGAAGTGTCCACCCCCCTACAGTAAAATTAATTAACGGTGAGAACCGGTGGTCTGAAAAATAGTAAACATTTTTTGAAGATAGCTGATGGACGGCTGCTTCAGGTGAGTCAGCAATGATGACAGTTGGATTATTTGAATTATTCAAAAACATTATAACAGGCACGGCTCTGTATTTTCCAAAACGGATATTTTCTTTCAAATCATTGGATATATTGAATTTTTCCTTATTAAAAGAAAAGATCATCAACGAGCCTTCTTGCTTTAGTCCATTATACGGCAGTGATTTTAACATGTCTTTAATAATATGATCCTTGAGAGAATATTCAACATCAAAATGAACATTCATTATATCTGTATTATCAGTATCATATTCAAATGATGGTTTACTCATTTCTACGTTATATGGACTTTTCATTAGATCATCTAAAACATCCATTAGCATTTGCGTATTTGCGTCATGTTCCGGGTTATAACTTGGCTGATCACCGCTGCCAATATCCAATACCCATTCGTCACCCTCTTTCACAGAAACGTCGTTTAATTCTTCACCCCGGGCCCCAATGACAAAATCCATTGTCTTTTCAAGATCATCAATTGCAGTTCCAATTCCTTTACTGACATTTTTTGAGTCAGTGAATACGCTGGAAGGTTTCGCAGGTGTTTTGTCAACAGAAAATTCAGGATAAATATTGGAACTCTTTTTTGGAGAAGGCAAATAGGTCGAAATCATTGTTTCAACAGTCGAAGACAATTTCAAATTGAGGGCGGATACTTCACGGTACTCTCCGGATAAACTTCTTCGGTCTTTTTCTTCCCAGGTTGCGATATCAATGAGCTGCAAATTAATGACAATATTATCCAGCTTCCGTTCAAATTTCCCTAATAATAAAAAATTCCTGGAACCACGAGGTTGATGTAATAACAGAGATCTGTTATCCATTATATTTTCTAAATTATCCTGATTCTGGAGTTTGAGATTTTCTGTTGATCCCAATTTAGCATTGATCATATCCACAAACCCCTGGCCCAGCCAATCGATACTATTTTCCCGAGTCAAGTTTTCAAATTTGATGATGTAAAGATAGACTGAGGGATTTGCTTCCAGAAATGAAAACAGCAGAATAAAGGCAAGACCGGTTCGAAAATGTTTCCACATAGAATGGTAAATTAGTGGGGAAATTACCTTATTGCCAATGCTAATTCTTTTTGAATTGTTTTTCAATTTTTGCCCAATGATCGCGTAAAGGTACTATTCGGTTAAAAATCATTTTGTCTTCTTGGGAATCATCATCTTTACAAAAATACCCTAGGCGTTCAAACTGAATTTGCTCACCAATTTTCAAATTTGAAAGATCGGGCTCACACATACAATTATCAATAATTTTTAGAGAATCAGGATTTATATCATCCAGGAAATTTTTTGAGCTGTCCGGGTTCGGAGTCGCAAAAAGACGATCATATAGTCGAACTTGTGCCGGAATTGCCTCTTTAACTGAAACCCAATGGAGGGTGGCTTTTACTTTTCTTCCATCGGGAGCAGAACCGCCCTTGGTATCAGGATCATACGTACAATGTAATTCAATGACACGATCGTTTTTATCTTTAATGACATCGTTGCACTTAATAAAATATGCATATCGCAGGCGAACTTCTCTTCCGGGCGCCAGACGAAAGAATTTTTTTGGAGGGTCTTCCATAAAATCATCACGTTCAATAAAAAACTCTTTCCCGAAGGGTACCATACGACTTCCTGCACGTTCATCTTCAGGATTATTCACTGCATTTAACTCTTCAATTTGTCCTTCCGGATAATTCGTAATGATCACTTTTAATGGATTCAGTACAGCCATTCTTCGTTGGGAATGCTTATTGAGGTCTGCGCGTAGAATCGCTTCCAATTTTGTATATTCCATCACATTGTCCCGTTTTGCCACACCGACTTCTTCCATAAATCTTCGAATAGACTCCGGAGTAAATCCCCGTCTTCTCATACCGGACAATGTTGGCATTCGCGGATCATTCCACCCATTAACGTAATGATTATCCACCAATATTTTTAGCTTTCGTTTTGACATGATAGTGTAGCTCAAATTCAGTCTGGCAAACTCAATTTGCTGCGAATGGAACACACCGAGTTTGTCAAGAAACCAATCATAAAGGGGCCTATGATCTTCAAATTCCAACGAACATAAAGAATGGGTTACGCCTTCGATAGAATCCTCTAATCCATGGGCCCAATCGTACATGGGATAAATGCACCATTGATTCCCGGTATTATGATGTTCCGCATGTAGAATACGGTACATGACGGGATCACGCATATTCAGATTTGGGTGCGCCATATCAATTTTCGCTCGTAATGTTCTGGAACCATCGGGAAATTTTCCTTTTGCCATTTTGTCGAAAAGATCAAGGTTTTCTTGAATATCTCTGGTTCGGAATGGACTTTCACTTCCCGGTTTCTTTAATGTACCGCGTGAATTTTTAATCTCCTCTGCTGAAAGATCGCAAACATATGCATCCCCTTGCTCTATTAGCTGAACAGCATAATCAAACATCTGCTGAAAATAATCTGAAGCAAAACACAATTGATCCCAATTAAATCCCAGCCACTGAACGTCTTCTTTTATGGCATTGACATATTCTTCTTCTTCAGCAATGGGATTTGTATCGTCAAACCGCAAATTACATTTACCGGCATATTCCTCTGCTAATCCAAAATCAACGCAGATAGCCTTGGCATGACCAATGTGTAAATAACCATTGGGCTCCGGTGGAAAGCGTGTTTGGACCTTGTTGTCAAATTTCCCCGTCAAATTATCTTCATCGATAATCCGTTGAATAAAATGTCGATTAATATTTTGGTTTATCATGATTTAGCCTGCATTATACATAGACACAAATGTCACGAATTTTTCGAATAAATACTAACGTATTTTTATGATAAAACTTTTATTATTCAATTTTTTCAACCTCCATAGTATCATCATTTATCCGCGTTTATCTGCGGCTAATGAATGAGTCAGGTTAGGAAATAACTCTAATGTTTTGTTTAATCTTCGAATACACGTTTCTTTTCCAAGTAGTTCCATCATTGCAAATAATGAAGGGCCATGGGGAACGCCGCTTAACGCTAACCGAACCGGGTGAATAATTTTCCCTGCTGATATTTCGTATTTTTCTGCAATGTTTCTCAATTCTTTCTCAATTTGTTCAGCATCCCAATTCTCAATAGTGTCCAATTTATTTTTAAATGCGTTTATGAACTCATTCACGGTACTGTCTGACCAATTTTTGTTAACCGATTTCGAATCATAGGTTTTCGGATCGTTAAAAAAGTACTCCGATTGATTAATGAATTCTACCAGAGATTTTACCCGGACTTTCGAAAGGTTTATGACGCCATATTGATATTCCAAATCATAACCATCGCCCCATTCTTTATTAATCGATAAAATTCCATCTAATATATTATTATTCCCTAACCGCTGAATATGTTGCCCGCTGATCCAGTGTAATTTTTTTTCATCGTACACAGAACCTTTTTTATTCACCTGCATTAAATTAAAATGCTTAATTAAATCATCCAAAACAAAGAGTTCTCGTTCACTTTCCGGATTCCAACCCAAGAGAGCCAAATAATTCAATAATGCATCAGGCAAATAGCCGTCGTTTTTAAATTGCTGAACACCCGGCGCGCCATGACGTTTGCTCAACCGTTTTTTATCCGATCCTAAAATCATGGGCAAATGGGCAAACACCGGTAATTTAAACCCCAATGCTTGATAAATCTGAATCTGCTTCGACGTATTACTAATATGATCTTCTCCCCTGATAACATGTGAAATTTCCATAAAATGATCATCCACAACAACCACCAGATTATACGTCGGGCTCCCGTCGGAACGGGCGATAATAAAATCGTCAATTTCACTATTTTTCACAGATACATGACCATAAATAAGGTCATTAAAGGATGTTAGTCCATCCGGAATTTTAATGCGAATAACGCAGCTCTTGCCTGAATTAAAATGCTTACTTATTTCATCTTTTTCAAGATTCCGGCATGTTTTTGCATATTGATACATGCCATTGGCCCGGGATTTTTCCAACGCTTCTTTTGAGCAAAAGCATCGATATGCGTTGCCAGTGGAAAGTAATGTTTGGATGGCTGATTGATATTCATTTGTTCGATTTGATTGAAATACAATTTCACCATCCCAGTTCAATCCCAGCCATTTTAAAGAATTGCATATTTGATCGGTATATTCATCTTTTGACCGTTCTGGATCTGTATCTTCAATTCGGAGAAAAAACTGACCGTTATGGTGTTTTGCAAAGAGATAATTGAATAGTGCTGTACGAGCGCCGCCCAGATGGAGTTCACCCGTGGGACTTGGAGCAAAGCGGACTTTGGTAGAAATCATATCAGTCATACACTGAAAAGCTAATCAATTTTCACTGATTTTAGAACAGGAAAGCTAGAACCTAAATTGAGCGATTCCATAAAATAAGTCACTATTTTATTTCTCAAAAACATACGGAACTTCTCATTTCCTGCACCGCCCCCATCAATGTTAATATATTTATTGATGAGTTAACCCTCCTCATACGAGGAGGGGTTCAAGGTGGCGTAAATATACAGTTTCATCAAAAAAATATTAGTGCTAAAAATTGGGTGATTTAAAATTATGAATTGTAAAATTTTTTCATTATTTCATTCATTAACTTCATTACCCATAAGGATTTGTGCTTATTGTCCATTCCCAAGGAAGGATCGCACATTTTAGGTAACAGTTAAAAATTTGCTAGTCAACTGAATTTCCCCGTTTTGGGTAACCAGTTGACCTGCTAACCAAAGATACCGCAAAGCAGTACACAGGCCAGGCCCGCCAGCCGAAGATCATGCTTCTGCGTGACATAGGTTGGCGGAGGCGAAAGGATTCGAACCTTTGAAGGGGGTAAACCCTTGCTGGTTTTCAAGACCAGTGCATTCAACCGCTCTGCCACGCCTCCTGATCTTTTAGTTTTGTAAATAGCTTGCGGAGAGGGTGGGATTTGAACCCACGGTACGCGTTAACGCACACACGCTTTCCAAGCGTGCTCCTTAAGCCACTCGGACACCTCTCCAAAGATTTAGTCGTCAGTTTTTTTGGCAGCCGGCTCTGCTTTCGATTCCTCTACAGAATCACCTTCAGCTTTTTCATCCTCGGGGCTGGCTTCCTTTGGTTTGTCAACAGGTTCTGCTGCACCGGTGGTATTCTGTCCATCTTCTGATTCATTTTCCGGTTCAATATTTTTCTCAACTTCTACGGGTAATTCTTCGGTTTTTGGTTCTTCAAAAACAGGCATATCCATATCCAATGCCAACGAATCATCTTTTAACCGCTTTAAAGCGCTATCCAGATTTTCACCTTCATTTAAAGCAATCATTTGTTCGTTAAAACGCCAATGACCGGTTTTTTCAGATTTTATGCTTTTTACATATTTTACAAAGGATTGTGTTTTCTTATTTTTTCCTTTGGATTTAGCTGCGAATGAGGTTCCTTTTGCCATTTGTAAATATTTCCTTTTAAATCTTGTTCAAAATGAGCCGGCGAATTTACCGAAAGTCAATCTTTTGTCCAATGGTTTGATTAGCGAAATTCATAAATCATCACCTCACCGTCACGCCAATTTTTTGGTTTTTTTCGATCTTTCGTCAAAACCTTTAGATGGAGATTATCCCGGAATTCAAATATGCTAAAACGCTGTTGTCCGGATTTCTCCATTGTCCAAACCATTTCCCAGGGGGTCATAGAATAATCAATTGTGTAACGACCATATTCTTGGTTACTGATCTTCGTTCCCATCTGCATTCCTTGTGAAAATATTCCTCTTGATTGATCTTCTACTCCCTCGTCTGGTTCAAACGTCCAAACAACCGTCATAATAGCACCTTGAAAAAACCAGTTACCGGCTAAGCTTGGTATAAATGCGATACCATCCACGGAAGTCGGTAAACTTTCATTCCCGGCTGCATCTGTCCCAATTAATGTCAATTTATAAACCGTTGTTGCATTTAATTGAGGAGTATTTGTAAACAGAATATTTTTATGATCTCCTCCTAATAATTCATCTCCGACTAAATCCAATACCTGCGGTCTATTTGCTGTGGCAACAGGTCCAAGAATTTTACCACCGGTTCGAACCCACGTCGCAGTCCCCGATACTATATCTTCATTTAAGGTGTAATGGGTTATACTTTCAACATTCACATAATTTTCTTTTGGCCGAAGAATAGTAAACTCGGGTTTCGATATGTCATAACGTACGCCCGTCACTATTTCAGATTCGCCTATATTACCGGCTAAATCCACCCCTTTCAAGACAAGAGAATATGTTCCGCCATCTTCCAAATTCAGTGGATTTTCTAATACATTATTATCCCAATTTAATGTAGTTAATTCACCTGTACCTAATGGTGTTTTACCGACTGCACTGCTTGTTTCATTGGTGGTGAGGAGATCTCCGCTTTTTAATGGTTCTGATAATGTGTAAGAAACATTTAATTGATTAATTTGGGCGTTCATTGCCGGTAATGTTAGAGACAATATGGGAGGAGTAGTATCATAATTAACCTGCACACTGATCTTATCGACTGATTCATTTCCGGCTAAATCAGTCCCACTTATTTCGATTTTATAAACAGTGCCGCTGACCAGTGGTATATCTTCTAATGCTGATGTTGTATGCTCCCCTGCCGTTAACAAGTCGTTAGAAAGTTCAACCTTATGGGATATGGGATCTGCCTCACCTTCGACCCTTGTCCAGGTAATAACAGCATTCACTAAATCTTCATTGAGAGAGAAACCGATATCGTCAGTATTAATATAATCATTATTCTCCGGTGAGAGTAATGCGAGCTTTGGCGGAGTAATATCATAATGAATATTTTCTGTTAGAATAACTATATTTTCATTCCCGGGGATATCAATTCCGTGAATGGATAATTGATAAATTGTTCCATCATTTAATGGACTTTGATTATTCAAAGACGCCGCCGCAGCAAAAGGTTGTTCAAGCTCAGTCTTAATTAAGGTTATTTTCCTTGGGCTTTGAGGATCTGTCTCACCCCCCATAGCTGTCCAAATTAATTCTCCTGATTGCAACCGCTCATTGAAGTCAAAATGTACATTTGTATGATTGATATAGGAATTTTCTGATGGACTGATAGCTGTAAAAACGGGTGGTTCATCATCGTATTTTACTTGCTCTATTTTTATTTCGGATGCATTGCCGGCTAAGTCTGTCCCCTCTAATTGCAATGTATAATTTGATCCGCTGATTAATGCAGGTGGTTCAGCTAATACGACTCGTTCATATTTTTCGGCTAACCGATATTTTTGAGGCAATTCTTTTTGAATAATATCACCTGCACCATCTACCCAGGCTATATTCAGCTTTAATAATGGTTCATTTATAATAAATCCTATAGTCGAATGATTAACAATCGATTGAGCCAATGGCGCTGTAAGTTGTAGCACCGGCGGTTCAATGTCGTAAACAAGCTGCTCGACTCCATCTGAAACCGTCTGATTCCCCGCCCTATCCATACCGGAAATTTTGATTAAATATTCTGCATCATTGACGAGTGTGGTCATTTTTTGAACCGTCAAACTATGTTCTCCAGTCAGGAGATATTCATCCACCAAGTCAATCTTATGGGGACTATTCGGATCAGAAGCGCCTAAAGTCTGCTCTACATGCAAGGCTCCGGATATCAATGCTTCGTCAATAGAAAAAGTCACGGTGATATCACCTAAATGTGAATTCTCCATCGGTGACATAATAACAATTTTGGGTGGTGTATTATCATAAATAATATCTGTAACTATTGCTGGATCCGACACGTTCCCGGCAGGATCACCGGCGTTAAATGTTATAGAATAAATACTTCCATTATTTAATATGAGATCTTTACTAAAATCAATATCATTATATAGTCCTTGATTTTCATACGACGGTAAAATGTTCACTTCATGGGGGCTGCTTGGATCAGCTGCTCCGCCGGTTTGGTTAAACGTCAATGTCCCAACGGCCAATTTTTCATTCATTTCAAAACTAATGACGGGGTTATTGACCGCATTACCATTCTTTGGGTAATGAATCGTGAGCATGGGAGGCAGAACATCAAATAATACATTATTCACAGAAGCAATCTTTGATTCATTCCCGGCGTTATCCCAGCCTTGGATTGAAATGGAATACAATGATCCATCAGCCAAAGAAATCGGAATATTTATAGTCACGTCCATGTGAGCGCCTTCCCGTAGCTGCGCTCCTTCTAATTCAATTTCATGTGGAGAATTGGAATCGGTCGATCCGCCCGTTCGTTCAAACGTGACCAATCCTCGAGATAACCGGTCAGAAGAGATGTAGCTAATATCAGTATTCTTTATGTGTTCAGAGTCTATGGGTTTACTAATTGACACGACAGGCGGTTCATTGTCAAATAAAATATTTTCCACCGATTGGCTGGTAACCTCATTTTCTGCAAAATCTTTTCCGGAAAATTCGTAGCTATAAATAGAGCCATTTTGAAATTTTGGACCATATTCTAACTGGACATATTCGTATGAACCCGATTTCATTTCCTTTGGCTGCAGCGATATTGTAATCGGTGATCGACTGTCAAACACGCCTCCGGTCTGCGTAACTATAATATTCCCATCTGCTAAATCTTCACTAATGTCCAAAGAAATCGTTGTATAATTGATCATATCATCAGTTGATGGATTTATGATTTTTACTATAGGGCGAGTTGTATCATATTTCACATTTTCAATCATATGGGGTTTTGCTGAATTCCCCGCTGCGTCGGCGCCTTCCAATTTAAATTTCAATATAACTCCATCATCTAAATCTGCAATTTCAGGGGGGAGAAATTGTTCATACTCTCCTGCCTTCATTTCATTTTCTTTGAGTTCTATAATTAATTCATTCTTTGAATCAATCTCCAAAACTAATTGGCCTGAAACCATATCTTCGCCGATGATATAATCACAAGCAAGGTTGTTTAATATCGTATTATGTTGAGGTGCTTTTATAAAAACAACCGGAGGTTCATTGTCAAAAGAGATGTTTTCTATAGCCATGTCTTCTGATGTATTCCCGGCGCTGTCTATTCCGCTAAATACTATTTTATAAACACTGCCGTTCACCAGTGGTACCAAATCCGCCGGTAATATGCCGCCGCTGGTTCCCTTTTTCAATTTTTTCCCGGAGAGCTTGACTAAATGCGGGCTTTTTGGATCGGGTTCACCATCGGTTCGTGTAAATATTATTTTACCCGATTCAAGATTTTCACTAATAGTAAACTCAAGTTCAACATGGTTTACCAACGTACCGGAAGGCGGGCTTAGTTTTGAGAATACAGGGGGGGAGAAATCAAGTGTATATTTTTTCATTGGTTCAGCTTTTTCCTTGTTTCCTGCTAAATCAATACCTTCCATTTGGATCATGTAGGAAGCGCCATCCAGCAATTCGGGCAATTTATTTAACCTAACATCACTATGATCTCCGGCGATCAATTCCTCGCCACTCAACGCTATTTCATGTACAGAATAATTATCCACACCACTAACATCCTGCCAAATCAATTTACCGGATTGCAAATCTTCATCTAGGCGATAACTCACCAAATAGTGGTTTACAATCGAATTTTCTTCCGGTGATATTATTATTAGTTCGGGTTTGGTTATATCAAATCGAACATTTGAAATAGCCTCCGACTGACCAAAATTCCCAGCCCGATCAATCCCACGAAAAAATATGGAATAAGGGAGTTTTTCAACAAAATCAATGGTATCATCCATGACGTTGCTCCCTTCCAGCAATCCGGATTCCGTCAATTCAAATACAAGAGAATCATTCGTTTCAGAAACCCAGACCATTTGCCCATTTGCAAGCGGTTCATTAACTGAATATGTTACATCTGTTTTATTAATATAGTCGTCGTTTCCAGGACTGGTTAATGTGAAAATGGGTGCGGAAATATCATAAGATATATCATTCAACTGCACAGTATCCGAAACATTCTTCGCAAAATCACTTCCTACAAATTTTAAATTGTATTTCTCTCCGTCAATCCAATTTGGTTTTGCCAAAAGCTGACCCAAAGGATGTTCACCATTCTTCAGTTCTCGACCTTGTAGAGAAACAGTGATTATCTCCTTCTTTGATATGATAAAAATAGTTCCTGATTCGATTTCTTCACTGAGGGTAAAGCCTAGAAAATCACTATTGACAAAAGAACCTGATATTGGCTTCAAATTACTAAATTCAGGTGGTGTCCTATCGATTCGATAGTTTTCAATATTAACTGGCATTGATTGATTGCCTGCCGGGTCTTGAGCATTGAATGTGATCGAATAAATCCCCCCATCAATTAGATTGGGAATATGAAAATCATTTACGTCATATTGACCGCCACTTAATATATCTCCCTCTAATTCCCAAGATGTTACCAGAGTATTTCCGGCTGTATCAATTCCATCCCAGGTAATATTGCCGTTTGATAATTCCTCCGAGATGGAAACGTTAAGTTCAGTTCCATTTGTAATATAATTGTTGCCGGGAAATTCAAATTCCAATAATGGAGGCGATATATCATAAAGAACATGTTCAATTTGGACTGTCTCACCGGTGTTTCCGGCAAAATCAGTTGCCGTAAATGTAATCGTATAGATTGACCCATCATGTAAGCCGGGAGAATTTAATAACGCATAGTTATCAAACGAATCTTTACTTAATTCTTCATCTATCAGATCGACGATATGAGGAGAATTCGGATCGATCGTTCCTCCAATTTGCGTCCAGGTTATTACTCCACTTTTTACCGGTTCGCTTTTTGAGAAAGAAATGTTAAGATGGTTAACAAATAGTGAAGAATCAGTCGTTTGAAGAGTAAGCATTGGGGGAGTTGCATCATAGATTATCCCTGATACACTTACGATCGAAGCTTCATTCCCGGCTCTATCTTCACCTTCAATTGAAATGGTGTAAATGGATCCCTCCGTCAATTCCGGTCCATCTAAGTTAAAAATATTTGAATGGTCACCTTTGGCCATTTGCTCATCATTCATTACAAATTCTTGCGGTGACAACGAATCAACTGAACCTCCTGATTGAGTAAATATTATTTTTCCATAATGAAGATTTTCACTTAATTCAAAACTGATAGCAGGGGTTGAGACATAGGATTGTACCATGGGATAAGTCAAATTGATTACGGGAGCAGTAATATCATATCGTATTTGGTTGACGGAGGAAATATTTGATTCATTGCCTGCTCTGTCTTTTGCAAAAATGGATATATTATATACTCCGCCGTCGATCAAAGTTGGAGCATTAAATATTTCCATGTCTTGGTGAATTCCTTCCGCCAGTTCATCAACAAACAATGACTGTCGATGAGTTGGGTTTGGATCATTAACACCTCCTGTCCATTTCCAAGTAATTTCAGCCTCCTTCATTATTTCACTGAATTCATAATTTACCCTCAAATGATTTACGTCTGAATTATTCTCAATATCATTAATAGAAACAATTGGTGGTGTAAAATCATATTGTATTTCCGAAATAATCAATGGCGAAGAATAATTATTTGCCTGATCATAACCACTAAATGATAATTGATACACCGTGCCTTCAATTACCTTAGGCATGAGGATCAACTGAACATCGTTATGGTCTCCCGATTGTTTTTCATTGATGGAAAGATCAATTTCATATGGAGATTTTGGATCTTCTGTCCCGGATGTTCTTTCTAATGAAAAGGAACCATTTTCCAATTCCTCTGACAGAAAATATGTAATTGTAGTTTTTGGTAGAAAGGAGTTTTCCATTGGGTATGAAACGGTAATTTTTGGTGGTGTAAAATCATATAAAATATCATGGACTACCCTGGTTTCAGCATTATTTCCTGCAAAATCGATAGCATTAAATTCCAGGCGATAAATGCCGCCATCGGATAGGGGTGGATCCATTTCGAGCCTAATTGAATCATGGATTCCACTTTCCATTTCTTCGCCGATAAAATTCATGATATGGGGTGATGATTCATCTTTAATACCTCCCGTCCAAATCCACGTTATTGATCCACTTTCAATTTCCTCTGATAGAGAGTATGATACATGTTTATAATTCAGTGCCGATGCACTTATGGGTTTAATATCGGAAAATTCCGGTGGACTCGCATCAAATAAAATATTTATGCTGGAAGGTGCAATGCTTTCATTACCGGCAAGATCCTTCCCAACAAACATTAAGGAATAAACCGTTCCGTCATTCAATGAATCTTGGTTTGATAAGTGATATTGTATATGGTCGCCCTTTTCCAGCTCTTTTGGGATTAGTGGAATGATATGGGGAGATGATGAATCCACTGCGCCCTCTATTTGCTCCCACCGGAATTCACCAGATCTCAATTTTTCATTGTTGCTGTAAGAAATAGTAGATTGATTCACAGCAGAACCGGATGCGGGGTAAATAGTCGTTAAAATGGGTGGTGTAATATCATAGGTCACTGAGTCGATTGAAAACATGGTAGAGACATTTCCTGCTCGATCCATTGCAAATAATTCATATCGATAAACAGTACCGTCATTTAATTGAAATTCTTCAGCCAAATCTTTTTCTATTATTCCAATATTGATCAATGAAGAATCTGTTTCATAATAATGGGGAGATTGCGAATCGGGTACTCCGGATATGGATTTTACAGCAATCTTCCAGGAAGTGATTGGTTCAGAATGGGTGAAGGTGATGGAAGTAATATTTCTATACTCACCGTTATAAGGAGATGATAATTCTAAAATGGGGCGCTGAATATCGTACATTATGGAATCCAGCACATTAGGCGTGGAAACATTACCTGCCCTGTCAACGCCGGATATTCTAACTTCGTAAAAGACGCTATCTTTTAATTCCACTTGGTTTGTCAGTCGAAACCTATCCATCCCTGCCATTGTCAAATCGGTCGAATCAAATCCTGTAGAAATCGTTTGAGCAGAATCGTGTATAGGAACCCATTCAAGAGTCGCTTGCGTTAAGGGCTCAGAAGGATTGTACGCAATGAGTGGTTCATTGATAAACGGTTTAATTTTCAGATCAATTATGGGTGGTGAAATGTCAAAGATAATACCATAAATTCCCCGTTCAGCTGCTTTATACCCACTTTTTCCCCATCCTTTAAACACAATATCATACATACTACTGTCTTGTAAAAGGGAGTCTAATTCCATATCAATTGAGAAATTGCCTTCATTCAAATAATTTTTCTGTAATGAATATTGGACACTATCACGGGAAGTGCTGTCATTATCCACTCTATAGAAGACAATTCGACCCCAGTCTAAAAAACTCTCATTCCAAAAAACAAGTTTTGTATGATTAATAAAAGTAGAATCCTCCAAGTTCATAAACCAAAATATGGATTCCGACCCATCGGGATTTAATCGAAAATCCTGCACAAGAACTCCGTTAGAATCATACTCCATTATTCGAGTCAGTTGAGTCGCAGGATCAAAGAAATGATTCCAAAGGTACATCGTTTTTTCTGAGGGATGCCGAATCCATTCTTCTTTGGACAAATGTCCCAGTGAATCGTATTCAAAATGGGCATTACCATACATGAATGCATTGACATCATGAAATGCATGATTGGTCAGTTGAGAAAGATGATTATAATCCAATATTGAAAACCGGTCAGTCCAATCTTTTACGGTATCTACTCCGTAGACGTATTCAATATAATCCACTGCCTTTTCTTCCAAACCAAACAGGACTCGCTGGACAAGAACTTCTTCGGGAAAATAAATATCTTTAGTCTTTAGTATTTGGGTCGAATCGTAGGTAAATATTTCTGTTTGTGTAACATCGCCCTGCTTATTTATATATAATTTATTAATAATATTATCGGCATCGTTGTACTCAACTTTTAGGTGAGGATTAAATGTTACTTCTGACTCGGGAACCGGCTGATTGCTAATAAAATCCAATTCGGTCAGAAAGTATCGTGTGGTGGTTGTTTTAACGGACGCAAAAAGTCCAATAATCAATAGAGAGAAGATACAGAGGGCACGCTTCATAGCACTAAATTTAATTGAACTGCCTGTTTTATAAAACGAGGTTATTTTAAAACTGCGACCTTTTTATAATTGATGTTTCACTCAGTCCTTCTAAGTTGATGAAAACGTTGCCACTCACCTAAACAACTTAGGCAAGTTGTTTTACGTAAGTTGTGTTACAGATTAAAAAAAGTTTCTTTTTCCATAAAAGTATAATCCCACTCTTGCCAGTCATCGACTAAATTGGCTTTAACCGGGTTTTGTACAATATAATTTAATTGATAAAAATAGTCTTCCTCATTCCGTATTTGATGATCATACGATTCATGGTACCAAAATTGCCCTTTTCTGTTTAATCGACGATTACATTTGCCGGCAGTATGTCGCTTTATTGAATATAATATCTTTGCTAGCGAATAATAATTTTCCCTGTTTTCTTTATTTGGTTGTATCAATAAATGAACATGATTGGACATGATACAAAAACAAAATAATCTATATCTTTTCTTATTCCAATAATGGATAGAATCCCATACTATTAGAGCAATAGACTTTTCTTTTAACCAATTTTTTGGATTCTGATATTTACCAATGAAATCATCAAATTCTTCATAGCAATATTTACCGAATTTTATTTTAAATGACTCTAATTTCTCTCCGGAAAGATTTTTTACGCATTTATCAAATTCCTTTTTTTCATGTTTCATCTTTTCTATATATTTTTTAGGCAAAGAAAATGCCAAGCGAAATGTAATTGCATATATTCCACCCTCACTTTGAAAGTGAGGTAAATTTCTTTTGTAATAATTTTTGAACTTTAAATTATTCATTTATCCTACTTTATCATTTAGCTCTGTTCCTCAACTTACCTAAGTTGAGAGAGTCTACTAAACAACTTATGCAAGTTGTTTTACGGAAAAATATTTATCGAAAATACCAAACAAAACTTTGCGGAAGTTTTTGGTTATCATGAGTCATCTGTTTTGTAAAACAATCGTAGGTTTGACGCAAAACGTTACCTTCCGCAAAGGTGGATAAAGACTGGTTTATGCTAATGCTTCAAATTAATAATAACAATTCAATTGATTTTCTTGAACACTGAAATATCTTTATTAGACTTAGCTAATCGAACAGTTTTTTTCCATTTACTAACTTTACTCTTGAACTCTTTTCGGTAAAATTTAGTAATATTCTTGAAACGTAAGTCTTTAATCTCTTTGACTTTTAATTCAGAAATAATATCAAAAGAATAAAGAGAAATTTTAGGATTATTGTTCATGAAATCATTTGTAGCAAACCATGCCTCCACAGGAATTGCTCGTGCTAATAGGATTCCCTTTACCTTGTATGTATTTTTAATTTTCAATTTCTTATTTGTATCCTTTATGTTATGTCTTTTTAATATCTCCAATATATTGACATATTGTTGTAATTGAGAAACATCGCTTAATGATGCAACAGTATTTTTTATTTCTATTATACTAATTTCATTTAATCTTCCAGAAGATTTTTTTGGATATTTATAAGCTAAAATATCTGCATGTTTTTCCTTTCCTTCTACCCTGATTACCTTGTCTAACATTTTCTCGACGTCTTTGAATATTGTAGTTTGTAATGACTTTAATTCAATCTTTCCCGGAATTAACAATGGGAATTGGTTATCAAGTACTCGGTATTTTAATCTACCAATTTTAATAATTTTCTGGCTTTTCAAATACAATTCTATATCTTTTTCCTTAAAATCCCACATAATTACAAGTATTTATTAATTCTAAAAACTTTAATCATACACACACCGAACAGATGAATCAACCCACTGATTATTTTTACTACGAGTCAAGATTATTCCAGTTATCTAACAACACATTCATCTGAAACACACCCTGTTTGTTGGAATCCTTGCTCAGAAAGGATTTCTTCCATTAGTCCTCGCTCTATTATTTGAAAAATTCCAAAATTGAAAAGTTCAGATCTTAATCGATCAGTTAATGAACTGGCTTCGGATTGACTGATTCCTTTACCCTCAAATTCTGTTACTGCTGTTGGTGTTTGACTGTTTAATACAGAAATAAAAAAGAAAATCGTTGAGAGAAATAATGATTTTTTCAATTTATCCTCCTGAGTATTATTTAAATTTTTCTGATCGAGGGCATTCTGCAAACTCCCAGTAAAAAACAAATTTTATTCCATAAGTAATAAACATATATCATATCCAAGTAATGGAATGTAAGAATTATATGGATTAGGATAAAGATTAGGATTAGGAAATTGAATTTAGAAAAATTTTTTCATTTTTTAATTTTTTTTTCTTTTTACCAATAACCAGTTACAAGTCACCAGCTACCATCATCCTTTTTTCACCACTCACCAACTATCACTCACCAGTTATTTATTTCGTTCTTTACTTTGGCTTGCAGCCAATTTTCGCATATCAACGACCGAATCCATCTCATCCACAATTTCAACACCCAATAATGTTTCAATAGCATCTTCCAATGTTATAATCCCGGTAAGTTGTCCAAACTCATCTTTCACAATAAATAAATGTTCACGACGTCGGACAAATTCGTCCAGTATGGCCCCAACTGGGTCATTTTCTTTCACAACATGGACAGGGCTGGCAAGTTCTTCCATGGTAATATCAAAGAGATCCTCTGCTTTACTTTTGAGGAGTTCATACCGTCTGACCAAACCAACAATATCTTCAAAATTCTTTCCATAGATCGGTATCCTGGAAAAAATGATATTCGGATTTTCATCAAAAGCCTCTTTGACTGTCATATCCTTTTGCAAGGCAAAAACAACTGATCGTGGTGTGAGTACATCATCAGCTGTAATATTATCCAGTCTTAAAATATTCTCTATAATCGTTGTTTCATCCTCTTCTATAGTCCCTTCATCTTCCCCAATTTCAGCCATGGCGATCACGTCTTCTTTTGTGACCGTATCTTGTTTAATTTTTGGTTTCAGCCAATTTGAAAAGAATTCCAACATGATTACGAAGGGATACATGATTACCATCATTGATCGGATTAAATATGCCGATACGGATGCCAGATTTTTCCAATAATGGGCGCCGATTGTTTTTGGAATAATTTCAGATATGATCAGAATCGATAATGTCAGTATTCCGGAGGCTACGGCAACCCACTTAATTCCGTATAAATTAAATGTGACGGCTCCAACTCCGGCAGCGCCGACTGTATTTGCGATGGTATTGAGCGACAAGATAGCTGCCAGTGGACGATTGATATTCTTTTTAAGTTTTTCTAATACCCTGCCTGAACTATGGTTTTCTTTGATTAGAACACCAATATGTGAGCGCGTTAAAGACAGTAACACCGATTCTAACAGGGAACAGAGGAATGATATCCCTAAGGCAAGGAAAAAATACAATAAAAGAGTTGTCATTGAGATTGAATTTATGCTTTATCTGCTTCAGTCTGCAATCTCAAACGACGGAAATATGGTAACCATGGCAAATAGATCAATCCCATAATGAGGATACCTGCTATTTGGATGCTTAATATGTAGAATGGCCACTCTCCAAGTACAAATGGATTGTTTGTTATCGGTTTGGTACATAGATACCAATAATTTCCATCGACGATAATATTAAAAATGGAAATCAGAAATGCGAAACCATTCGTTACAATGATTGTATTTACGAATGCACTTTTTCGTAATCTCATTTTTTCTACTACCAAAAGCCAAATAACATTTAAAATAATAATTGAATGAGAAAAGAAAAATACAAAAACACCTATTGGATTCCATATACCGCTTAAGTCAGGCGTCAAGATAGCTTGTGTTGATGCAGCTATACCCCAGAAGTAAGCCAGCTCGAATGTTGTTTGATTTTTAAAATACAATGCCCACGATGTCAGAAATAGTGAAAATCCACACATGTGAAGCGGAAGATCATCCGAAAGCCGCCACAAACCCTGGGCCATTAATGCGGAATCATTTAATACTTCTTGGCCAATTGTGAAGATAATTAATACAATAGCTGCGATTCGATTTTGAGATTTGGTTAAGAAGTTCTTACCAATCAATGGTATAAAAGTCCACATGGCCAATCCCATTAATATATATTTTATATGCACAGAACCATAGACTTCTGGTTTAATATAATCAGTCATACGATCTGCTGTTCGTCTTTCCTGCGTAAATAAATCATTGGTAAATACAATAGAGTAAAAATAATAAATCCTACTATTTCCATATTTAGGATGTACCATGGCCACTCACCGAATACTAAGGGACTTTCAGTCGGCGGACGCGCTATGAGATACATGTAATTACCGCCGGTCCACAAATCTATCAGCCACACGGGGATTATGACAATATTGGTCAGAATAAATGTTCGCTTAATCGCCCCGGGACGACAACGATACCCCCAGACAACCGCCAACCAGAGGCAGGTCAAAATAATCATAGCATGATGCGCATGCATTAGAAAATACGATAAATAATTATCAAAATTGGTTGTGTCTGGTGTTAACATGGTCTGAAATGCTCCCCCAAGTCCCCAGAAATAAGTAATTTCAAATAAATACTTATTTGGTTTTAAAAGTAATATAACCGAAAAAATAAGTGATAGATGACATAAATGGAGAGGTAAATCAAGGTCCAGCGATAATGGACGAAATTGGGTCCTGTTCCAATAATCAACAACTTCCTGCCCGACCATAAAAATAACCATAACCCAAACAACTATTTTCTGTTGATTTTTATTCAGATATTTTTTCCCAACTAGCGGAATAATAATCCATATAGACAGCCAGGCAAGCAAATAGCTTACATGGAGAGAATCAAATAGCTGTAGGCCCTGGAGTTTTTGTGGCATATCGATATTTTAGTCCAAAAGGTAAATATACGAGGGCAAAATGAAGTAATCCGGCAAATTCCAATCCAATCAAGTGTATTGGAAATTCGCCGATAATAAACGGATTGTCCACTACGGGGGGTGCACAGAGATACATATAATTAGCGTCAATAAGCCAGTTGAATCCACCAATGATAGGTAATAGCAGTTGCGACCAGAGGAATATCCTCCACCAAGATCCTTTCGAAGGTTTATATCCAAGAATCAACGTGAAAAACAAAGCACTAAATATGATTCCGCCATGCGCTAAATAATACTCAAAAAATAATAATCCTTCGGTCCCCTGTGTAAATTCAGGAGTCAATAAAGAATGAAATGCTCCCGGGATTCCCCAATAGTACAGGATTTCATAGAGCCACTGTCTTCTATAAAACATAATGATACCGGAAATAATTGCTGAAAGTCCACACATGTGCAAAGGTAAATTATTGTATATATCCCATCCCTTAAGACTGGCGACATAAGGATGGACTAAAATGGAGCGAGCAATGAGTATGACACCTGAAACGGTAGCTAATATGGAAACTTGTTTGGACGTCATCTTTTTAGCGCTATATATCAATCCCCAGATAATGATAGTTGACCAAACAATGGTCTGCCACCAAACAGCGCTTAGGGGTTCAAGTATTTCGTGTGTATTTGTCAATTATTAACCTTTTAGAGAATCCGAACTTCCTTCCTTCGTTCCGGAAGCTACAAATAAGATGGCCTATAAATCAAATAAAGGGTTTGTATTCAACTACCTTGAGAAGGTGGAAAAAAAGCACATATCCAACTCACAAATTGTTATATACCACCCAAGGTGAGTGTTCAATTATTTTTATTCAAATTGGACCCTTTGAGAACTCAGAGGATTAAGAACATGGATACTCGTTGCATGTCCTTTTAACTCTTGAATTATCATATCATTTTTAGCATCATGAGATTGTGTGGGTTACATCACAGCATGCTATATTCAGATTAACGTATACTAACGACCGGGAGACAGGCACACCTCCTTGGTTTTATTTATGTAATCTACACCGTCTGTCTCCCTTTTTCATTAATTACAGACGAAATACCAATTATCAAAACCTTGTTCGATTCACAACATTTTTTTCAACATCTTTTCTGTAAAATAGTATCGGGCGTAATTTTTTCTCTGAATAAAGCTTTAGTTGATCTGTCCTGTGTATTGAACCTTTTTGACTAAAATTCCCATACCCAATCAATCCTTGGGCTTTGATGGTATCTCCAAATTCAATCGCAGCAATATATGTATCACCGGCAATTATTTTTTGCTTATTATCATTCGAAGGTGTGAAGTACGATGTACGAAATACACCATATGGGTCACCGGGAGCTCCATTGGCCGGCAGATCGACGCTGTCACGCTGTAATCTGAATACCTCCCCCCAAAATACATCTAAACGACCATATTTATTTTTCACTTCTTTTGCGGCTCCGTAGAGTCGATGAACAGCCATGGTTCTATCCTTTAAACCATCGGGAAATTGTGTCGGACTATTTTCATTCCATTTTAAAGCAAAATCATCCGGGAAATTCATATCATCCACCCATTGCTTGAATAATACACTCCCTCGACTAGCATTATCGGCTGTTCTATCCCAGCGGTCCAAAACTTTGACTGCTTCCTTTATTTCTTTATCCTTCACAAGAGATGCCGCATCCAATAGATCATCCAAAATACGATCTGCTAATTCCATTCGTGTTGAAAATTTATAATCTACCAATTCTGTAAAACTAATGCTGTCATCTTCTTCCAACATTCTGGCTGATCGCTGTGCTCTGAAACCCATTTTCCGTGGGGCCATATAATCCGGATAGTTATTTGGATCAATTTCTCTCGGAAACGTAGTCGTCCAAGGAGGATCATTCGCATTTTGAAGCCACCCGCTTTCCGGGTTTAATATGCGCGGCAATTCTTCATACGGATGGACATTATTCCATAATGTTTCCGAAGAATTTCCCGGCACAATTCCAGACCAATCGTAATCTCCGGGTGGACGTTTGGGCGTTTGTCCTCCAAATAGATGCATAATATTCCCTTCAACATCTGCATACATAATAGTAAACATGGGAGTTTGTAAATTTTTCAAACTTGTTTCGAACTCAGCCAGACTGGTTGAATTTGCCATGTCCCATCGTTCTTTAAAAACCTGACTTGCATTCAATCCAACGACCCTCAATGCGAGTGCCTTGCCATTTTCTTCTTTCACAATCGGACCGTGAATCGAGTTTTTTACAATAAATATTTCAGTACGCGATGAATCGTCACTTTTAATTTTTAATCGGATTGAATCCACCTGAAATTCCCTGATGTCACCGTCTAATTCATATCCGCCATTTTTGAGGGTCAATTCATATAAGTCAGCGCCATCGTGTGTATTGACCGTATGAGTATATCCAAGGTGTTCGTTGAACATAATGCCTAATGCAGGTGATCCAACGAGACTGGCGCCATAAATATTTGCATTCGGTAAGTTCAAATGAATTTCGAACCAAGTGTATAAATCTCCCCAGTATAAATGAGGATTTGCTAATAACATCGTTTTTCCCGTTGCGGAATGACGGGGTGAAATAGCCCAAGCATTGGAACCAGTTGTTTCATTCCAATCTTTTGTACTTTTGTTCAAATCATCTTGACCAAATATAAATGAATAATGTAGTACTCGCTGTGCATGAGCCATTACATCTGTTAGAGTAATTGGCAGTACTACTTTATTTTTCTCTTCAATACTTTGAGGATTTTGACTCACATAATCATTCATTCCAGCCACGTAGTTTTCCAACATGGATTTATAAGGCTCTACTTGCTCTTTTGTCCATTGATCAGCTCGTTCAGGGACACCGTTGGTCCATATCCATTTATCGCTATTTAGATAGTTTTCTCCCCAATATTCAGCAGCGCGTCCTCTCGATTGTCCATACAATTTAAGCAGCAAATCTCCATGGGCATGAGTTTGCGCCCAGCCGTATGCATAAAATAGGTCATTAGCATTCTGGGCATATATGTGAGGAATACCAAATTCATCCCAGAGTATTTCAGCGTCTATGTGGGGTTTTTGGCATGAAGCAAAAAAGAGGAAGATTATTAGGTAAAATTGGCTTATTCCCATAGAAATGAAAAAATAATTAGTGTGAATATATACAAGAATGCATTGCGAAGCATTCTAAATACAGTTATCGGATTTTGCAAAGCCCCCTATTAATAATTTTTCGTTCTTTATTATTCAAATGTTGGCGGAACGATAAACCAGGCAATGATATACGCAATAACACCTCCTCCCCAGCATATCATTAATAGAAAAAATAGTCGAACTAAAACGGGATCTAACTGAAAATAATCTGCGATTCCGGCACAAACACCGGCAATTTTTCCAGCCCTTACATTTCGATATAATTTTTTAACTTCAGACATCAGTAAATCACTATATAATAAATAACATAAATCCAGGAGAGTATTCCATGCAGTATTGCCCAGAATACTGATTTGTTCATGGAAAACGAAATCGCAATCGCTAAAGCTGAACCAAATGTAATGCCATTTCGTATCCACGCTTCTTTATGATAAATGTATTTTGCCATAATTTCTCCTAAAATTACGAATTAAACAGGACACGGACGATGACGGAATTCATTCGGAAGCCATCTATATTAATAGAATCACTTCCAACCGTGCCCTGCTATGGTTAAAAATTTGCTATGATTCTTTTGTATAATGACATTGACTAAAAATAAATACAAGTGGTTGTCATTCTTTTAGAAAAATACTCATTTCAAGCCATTTTTCAAATGGCTCCAATTTCCGTGTATGTACCAAACAGGATATTTGATCTCTCTTTTTTAATTTGGTTACATGTCCCAATGGGCGTGGTTTTGTACGTCGATTATATGTGAATGGGATAATAATACCCTCTGTATTTTTATCGAAGGCGTCCTCTGCAAGCACTTCTATATCGGAATTACAAATCAAATGGACTGGTTCTACTTGCTTCCGGCGAATCCACACAGACCATTTTTCTAAATCTCGTGCTCGTGCAAAAGGAATCATACCGCCCATTTCTTCCACCATTTCTGTGGTGACTCCTTCTTCATCCGTTTTTATACCAATGAATAAATTGGATACTCTCCCCTCTTCCTTTGCACGTTTGGCAAAGAGCATATTCACCTCTTCATTCTCCGTTAAACCCATCGCCCCTTCACGCAAATCGATTTCGGATCGGAGTAAAACCGATTCTTCAAGCCCATTTCCATAAACGATTCTTAATCCTTCTTTTTCAGCCAACCGGCACAGACTAGGATTTTCATCAATCAATATGCATTCATCATCTTCAGTTTTCAACCATCTGGCCATTTCTCTGCTGATGGCATTCGCTCCAAGAATAACCCAACCTGAATTACTCTTACGTTTTAATCCTAATAGCCTCGCCATTAAACCTCCCGTGAGTCCCGCTGATAATACGGTGATGGTAATCAGTAAAAAGACCATTGCCCTTAATTGAGAACCATCGATTCCATTGTGTTCAAGCTCAATGGCGAAATAGGATGCAATTGCAGCTGCCACAATTCCCCTGGGAGCGATCCAGGATAAAAGTACTTTCTGTTTTAATTTTATATCTGTATTTAGAGTACCTACAAAAATATTCAGCGGTCTGACGAAAAACATAAGAGCAATAACAGTGTAGACCCCTCCCAATCCAAGCGCTTTTACGTCAGTTAACCTTACATCAGCAGCAAGCAGAATAAATAACATTCCAATTAACATTACAGTCAATTGTTCTTTGAATTCCATTAATTCCCGTCGAACATATGTTTTCCGGTTACCAACGACAAACCCGGCGATTGTTACAGCTACGATACCGCTTTCGTGGCTCATCACATTCGAAAGCTGAAATAATGCAAATACAAGGGAAAGAGTAAACACATTTTCTAAACCATCCGGTACGAGATTACGAATACCCAATAACCAAGCCATAAAGAATCCACCTATGACTCCGATGAATCCTCCGATAATAATTCTCCCAATAATAATAAATGGGCTCGCGAGAAATGTCATTCCCGATGGACTGACCACCACTTCCAAAGCAACCACGGCTACGACAGCCCCAATTGCATCTAATAATATTCCTTCGGCCTCTAAAACAGTCGATACTGATGGAGTTAGCCTAATTCTCCTAAGTAATGGATTAATGACAGTGGGTCCTGTAACGATAATTAATATTCCAAACAATATTGCTGTTTTCCAATCCCAACCTAAAAATATTTTCGCTGAAAACGTTCCGCCAATAGCGGTTATTAATGCGCCTGCCGTAATCAGTTGTCGTATGGTTCGCCCTTCCCTCTTCAGGCGCCCAATTCGAAGACTCATCCCGCCCTCAAAGAGAATAACTGCTACAGCAAATCCAACCAGGATGGGTAGTGCCTCTCCTAAAGTGCCGGGACGAATGATGTTTAATCCATCAGGACCCAAAGCCACACCCACAGCCAGTAATAAAACAATGCCGGGAATTTTAATGTGACGGGCAATGGACTGGGCTATCATGCCGAATGCCAGCGCTAGGGCGATGGAAAATGCGGATGTATTCATTCGATTTTACTATTTTACCTTAATTGTGCGCGGTCTAATTATGAAGAATATACTGAAAAAAGAGTACAAACATTGAGGGTGACATTATGAAAACTATGTTTCCATAATTTAAATAAACTCGACTGTCTGTTTATTGATACAAGTTCGAACTTATACTCCCTTTATCAACAACAGAAGTGAAATTGATTGTTGAATCGCCTGCGTTATTTGGTAAATTCTAAATAATGGATTAGACCTTATTGAAAATTTCTTGTAATAAAATAAATACATACCTACCTTTTCCCATACAATATAGGGTAAACGATGATGATCAAATCATTATTAAGTATATTAAATTTTAAACATAGGGTTTGCTT
>CAZBEY010000021.1:0-28736 GCA_964491015.1 uncultured bacterium
GTTTTCGGAATGGCACAGGGACCATTCCCTCCATATTCGTTTGGGCGGTTCCCCGCGTCCGCCCCTGTTTTCGGAATGGCACAGGGACCATTCCCTTCATATTCGTTTGGGCGGTTCCCCGCGTCTGCCCCTGTTTTCGGAATGGCACAGGGACCATTCCCTCCATATTCGTTTGGGCGGTTCCCCGTGACCGCCCTTTTATGATCGGATATTAAATTATCATTTTCATTGATCAACAAAATCCCATGAATATGATTCGGCATCACAACGAATTCATCCACATCAAAACATGGATAATACTGTGGGATTTTAGACCAAACCGATTTAACCATTGCCCCTGCTGCGTTCAAAATCATATTTCCATTTTTCACATGCCCAAATAAACACAACCAATTCTGCGTGACCGAAGTGATATAATACATACCTGATTGGGAATAATCGTATTCCTTTAAGCGGATAGATCTGCGTTGGTGAATTTCGGGATTATAAACCATAATTAATTATTTTTTAGGAAACTACAGGTGAAATACAGGTATTTAGCACCAGAACTTATCCATCCTTTCCAAATATGAATTAGCCGCCAATACGAATATTCGGGAAGGATAATTCAAACCTTGCTCTTGATTTTAACCACTCAAAATTAGTTATCATATTATCATCCTTTTCCCAGCTCTGATAAATTGGGAGATAAATAATGACAATTCCCAATTTCATTTTCAATCCAAAATCAGAATACGATTGTTTTAGATCAGATGCTCCCGCAACATCCATGAAAATATCAAAAGGTAAATATGGTAAAGTGTGGTCAATATTCAATCCCCATGCAGTTTCTTCGGATGCTTTTAATACAGCACCTCGTAGGGCGGGTCCTTCCTCTAAAAACTGTTCGTCGTACACATCATATGTGCTTCCTTTTGAATCTTTGTCATTATCGGTTCGATTAAAAATATAAGTATTCTCAAAATCAGCATCTAAACCACCACTCATCCAAATTTTATATTGATTTGGAATTGAATCACCGGTCACAGTAGATCCAACCCATGCCCTTGCCTTAATAGTCAAATCCTCCTGGTATCTCCATTTTATCGAGCCGGACAACGAAAGAGTAGAAAAGAAGTCTTCCTGAATTCCTGATGTGGCATGAAAATCAATCGAATAATTCAAAAATGGATTGACCCGTAATTGATAATTCCCCTCCAGCTGCAGAGTTGAGATTATTCCGGATGTATAATAATCAGAGTTGACCGCATTCGAATCAATATCATGATAAAAAAGTTTGGCGGATAAGGTTGTTGATGGTGTAGAAACAATGGGTTTCCGCAGTAGTCCGCTTAAGTATATCATACCACCTGTTCTGCCTTCATATCTGGAGATGTTACTGCGAATTGTGTAAGAGCGAAAACCAAACTTTTGGTAAAAAGAGCGTGTTGCCGTCACCGATCCTGTTATTCGTTCATTTTCAAAATCCCAAACCGGTAGAACAGAAATACCGTAGGGATATCCCGGTGCAAATCCTGAATAGAGACTTATTCCGGGAGAAAAACCGTTGTAAGCAGACCATTTAAACCAAGGCAGAATATTGACATCATTTTCATAGAAAATAGGTTGATCAAACACAAAATGTGGTTTTATCCCTTTGGAGGTTGCATTATTCATTCTGGAGATATCTGGCATATAGTTGTCAGGATCAATTACAACTCTATGAGTCCCTTCAGCCAACGATACCTGTTTATTTCCTTCAAATCCTTCTAGCCATATCCTCTCAATTTCTACATTATCATTATTGTAAAATGCCAATTCGACGGGTGGTGACATTGTACCATAATTTTCAATGAGAACCGTATTTTCATTTAATTCTCCCACTCCATAATCCGCAACCTTCGTATCATTGATAACATCATCAAAAAACCAGCTCAAATCTTTTTCAACATGTTTGGTAAAAGAAGCTTTGAAATCATCAGGTGAGGGATGACGAAATTTCCACGTTTCGTAAAAATCCTGCATTACTTCATTCATTTTGTCTTCCCCAAGGTAATGCTGCAGATACCGCGTAAAGATTCCTGTTTTTCCATAGACAATTGAACTATAATTGCCTTCATGGAATTCCTCGGAAGGTATATTGATGGGTTGGTCGTCACCGGTGATTGCTCTGGTTTGATATCCGAGATATCCCATCACCCATCGGAAATCGAGATTATGAGCAATCTTCAATTTATTCTGTATAAAATCTTGTACAATTATTTGACCATTTCGCTCCGGATATTTCTTCTCCCAATATCTGATATTCGTATATTCATTCAATCCTTCATCCAGAAATGCGTAATCCCGTTCGTTTGAACCCAAAATTCCGTAAAGCCAGTTATGCCCCACTTCGTGCATGATGACGAATTCAAGAAGGTCCTTCGATCCACCGCTGGAAATGACAGTAATATTTGGATATTCCATACCACCACCGGCAGACATATCACCATCCACAGCAGTAATATGATTATAGGGATAATTCCCATAAAAACGGCTGTACCAATAGCCGGCATCATGAGAATATTCAATTGAGTTTTCCCACAATTCAGCATTCTTTGGGAGATACATACTCCAAATTGTCACCTGATGCGTGGAATCAGCTAACCATAGTTTACCCTTTCTAACGATCCATTTTTGATCGGCAAACCACGCAAAGTCGTGAACATTTTCCTGATGGAAATGGACTGTTTTATATTCTTTTGGCGATTGATCTTCTTCTTTTTTTCCGAATAAAGATTGAAATGAAAATTTGCCATTACCCTTTCCACCGGATTTAAGTTCTTTAATTTTCTTTTTAAATGCTTTTTTATCCAACTCATGTAGCGCATCTCCTTCAAGAGCTAATGAATCAAGCCAGGCAATTTCACTTTCTCCGTTTACTAAATCTCCAGTAGCCATGATTCTGTAATCTGCCGGTAATGTAATTTTTACATCAAATATCCCGAATTCGCTATAGAATTCACCCATGTCAAGGTAGGGCATGGGATGCCAGCCATTTACATCATAAACGGCCGGTTTTGGATACCATTGGGTAATTTCATAATGTTTCCCTGTATGCCCCAATCGGCTGAATACTAATGGCAGTTTTACAAAAAAAGGTGTTTCGATTACAACTGTTCCCTCAGGAGGTAGAGGTTTTTCAAGATGAACCTTGGCTACATCAATCCATTCAGGATGAAATTCCCATTTCAATTGAATTCCATCTGAGTGAAAATCGAGGCTGTCAATATACCCTCTATCTTTTTCATCAGAATAATGAAATCGTGTTGAGTTGTTTTTGATTTTCTGTTTCGCAAGTGCAGATTCATCATTTTTATAAGCGTTTGGCCATAAATGAAACCAGATAAAATTCAGCGTGTCCGGAGAATGATTGGTATAAACCAATTTTTCAAACGCCGTAAGTGTGTGAGCGGAGTCATTCAGAGTCACAGATATGTCATAAGCGACTTCCTGCTGAAAATATTGCTTTTCTCCAAATAGTAAAGAAATAAATATTAGAATTGTTGGTATAATCTTTTGCATTATTATTTGCCTATTTAATTTGTAGTGAAATCTTTTTGACGCATTTTAATAGAAAAGGTTGTCAAACCACTACATAGGTGAGATAGCGTCTAACAATAAAGAGGCCCGATCCATTATCGTGACCGGGCTTCCTTCGATATTAAATTGAATGGTTGAGTCGCTTACATCTAATAGATGATCATGCTGCATCTTCGCTCACAGGCGTACTTTTACCGCGACCCTTGTAGGCGTCGTAGCCTAAAATGACTACCATGATTACCAAAATCCAAAAGGTCGCATGATGATATTGGCTTGCGGAATATTTAATTAAATCTACAAACCGACCGATTAGCAGGGATATACGTCCCATCACTGCAAATCCAAAAGAAGCGCCAAAACTGATCATTAGGAAATAAATGCCTACTTTGGACAGTTTCCCCAGAGCACCCTTATGTTCTTTTGAAAAATAGAAATATAATAAACTGGTAATTGTACCTACGATTATGACAATGCTGTTGAATATGGATGGAGAAGTCAAACTCCAAAACGGTAGATTCGGATCACCTAAATTCACGGCAGTTCCCTTTATTTGTCCGAGAACATTTGAATTTAGAAAACCATAAGCCCGTAATCCGGCTGCCATTCCTACTGTATAAGCAATCCCCCACCTGGCAAACCAACTGATTTTAGGTATAAGACTTAATAACATCATAATACCTAAAGCAAAAGGAATAAGGTAGATCAAATGCATATCGTGTCCTTTATCTATTCCACCGTCAGGGAATACGGATGGTGAGAAAAAGTTCAAGGCATTATAAATCTTATACCAGACTGAATCAACGCTGAACTCTGACGAAGGCCAAAGACGACCAAATAAATTCGGCTGGATTTGAGTCCAAAAGAAAATGGACGTCCAATAACCAGCCGAAACACCAACAAAAAGATGTTCTGTCAATTTATAAAAAGGATTATCTTTATATAAATAGGAAAAAATTCCCAGGGTCAGTAGCACCGCGACCCATGCGCCAAGTATGGCTGTACTGCTCATAATTCTTTCTCCTTAATATTTCTTGGAACGGCTGCGTTCAATAAAAAATGCAGCATTTCCTAAAATGATGAATAATACAATCACCAAGTGAGCGACGGATTGTGCATCCATTCCGCTGGTTGCAAACCCTTTTTGGCCCACCAGAGCCTCATATTCAGCAGCGCCAGGCATGCCCGCTAATACACCTTTCATTTGTCCGGCCTGAACGTAAGGCATTACTTCATTAACCTGGATAGATGTAACGCCCGAACTCATGGGGACACCGGTCGGGTCTGCGCCAAATTGGACCCACTCGACAGTACCGGGATATCCAGCAGATGATGAAAATAAAAATGCGAAATCCTGAAGATTATTAATACCATCCATTAATGGAATTTCATCGATCTTTGTCTGGTAAACGTCTACTGTATAGAGCTTACGGATATTGCTGACAATTCCCTTAATAACTGCTTCGTTTCCGGGTCTAAATCCAAGGAATACATAATCTTCTCCATATACCTTGCTGAATTCTTCGACAGCCACCTGTTGGAGGGCGTCTTGAGCCATGAATTGACCATCCGGCCATAAACAGGTCACAAATACTTTATGACCATTTCTGAACAAATGTCTCAGTATGCTGATAGTCATAGGATGGTTTTCCGGTTTGGTACTGGGACTATATTCTACCGAAACCAGAACATTCGAATTCGGTGGTAGGTTTTCGATGGCATCATAGACCATTTTTGTTGTCACCGTTGCCCGGATAGGTAAACCGATTGGGGTAATGATTGGAATAATCACAACCAAAGCAAGTACCAAAAATATCCATCGTCTGTCAACCTGACCAATTTTTAAAATGAAATCTGTTAATCCTTTCATGTGATCATTCTCCAATATAAGATTTTTCAATTCCAAGGATATAGCGAATCGAAGTTGCAAATACACCCAATCCGATCCCAATCATAATTGCCCTGGCTCCGGCTACATTGGGATAATAATAGATCCATTCCTGAAGAGTGGGTAGAAAGAAAATTCCCGGTTTGTCCACCGGCCAGCCGGTCATCATTCCTGCAATCGTAACCAAGGCAATCCCCACACCGACAACTCCGAATGTGATCGTTTTATCTTTTTTCCATGAATTTGCACCAATACCCAACGCCAAAACAACAAGATACATAATAAACCAGGTAGAAATCATGCTGCCGATTGGAACCCGTCCCACCATAATGATAATTCCGGCAATCAGAAGTAAGGTTGCTTCAAAATTTCGAATCCGAAATGCACGGTATGAAGCGGAAGCTACAAAGAAGGCTAATAGAGAAAACATGGTCGCTGACATGGGAGTGAACATGTAGTCAAACATCCATTTAAAAAGTGTACCTTCTGTGGTGACGTGTGCACCCCAAACAGCAACAGAATCACTGACACCTTTCACAATAAATCCCGCTGTTATTGCAAAAAGAAATCCTCCGATTGCAACCAAGCTATAAGGCCATCCCTTCTTTTGTTTCATCACTTTCTGTATTTGCAGCTTCATTAAATTCAGAGCACCGAGTATAATGGCAAAACTTGCTAATATATCGTACCATTGTGTTGCATCGTCATTGACAAACGCTTCAATATATGGTTCTTCAATAAACCATCCGAATAATGTAACAGCACCAACGACAGCGACAATGAGAATCGGAATTTGTCGTTTCCAAATCATAATCTTCTCCTATTGAACCGTTAAAAGTTTAATAATATCAAACCCGATACCCCATGTTTCGAAGAGGAATCGCAAAATAGTGGCTAAAATAATCACAGTAATCACTCCTGCCTTAACCATATCCTGCCCCCTCACACCGCCAATAAGTTCGGGTTTTTGAGACAGATAAGCACTGGCGGCAAAGAATTCTTCACCGATGAGGGTATAATCACATGCAGTCACAAAAAAGGGGATTTGTGCCGGTGATGCGGTACCGGCAATTTGAATGGCGCCAATGGAATTACCCGTCTCTGCCAAAATTAAAGACTCCGCATAAAATTTACCCATGTACAAACAAGCAGCCGGTTTTTCCCGAACCATGATACCGTTTACGCCGGCAGCATACGCAAATTGGTCATCGGTCAAATAATGTACCATGTCCTCATGAAACATATCGGGTCTGCCTTCCAGCATATACGATTCTCGGCAAGATTCTCGTGCAGCTTTCATCACAATTGATCTTGAAACGGGTACATTCAAACTCGTTTCATACCTGGCGGTCATTTTTGCCACGTGGCCCAGAACGATGACGCCCGCGACCGTTTCTACCTGATCCATATCCATAATGCCGGGTACATAGAGAACCGGTTTTCCCATTTCTGTTGATCTGCCAACTGCCTCTTCTACTGCTTTTAGACCAGGGATTGGTCGTAAATAAAAATTCTCACCCCTTTCTGCTATGCGAATATTATACAGCAGTGTTGAGCCAATTGCAACAATTGCCATAAACATGATTATTCGATCTGCATTGAACAGAGGATGTCCTGCAAACCAAAAAACCAGGAATGCCAGGGAGAATCCTCCAATGACCAGCCAAAATTGTTTATCCTTCACTTGCCTCTCCTTTCATTTCGGAGTCTAATTTATCCAGACGCTCAATTTCAGATAATAGAAATTCCATCGTGTCTGGTTCTTCAAAAAGTTCTGCTGCACGATAATAACCGTCAGCCCTAATAAATGAGTTAATTATTGGACCAAAAAATACCATTGCATGGCTTCCTAACAAGGTAATTGGTCTTATCATTTCCAAAAAAAATATGGTCGGTGTTACAAATCCGGATTGTTGAATACGTTTTGCTAAACGCGTTACAAATTGTTTATCTTTTTCAGATAATGTAGGATAAATATCAGTTTTAATTGTTGCTTCCAATTTTATTCTATTCTGAAACTTTTGCAGGACATTCTGTCGTGCAAAAATAATGGTTCAACCAACCAACAGGACAAAGTGTCCTGGTGGCATGAAGTAAGGTGGGCATTATTTGTGAACATATTTTATTCAGTCCGTTTCCACCATTTCCAGATTTGCCCTGGGAATTTCAATATTTTCTCCGTCAATCTCAATGATTGCTACTCGTACCATTGTTTCAGATTCCATTTTTCTCAGTTCTGCTGGAAGATCAATCACTTGACCCATTCTGCCAAAATATGGTGCTCGAATCACACGAACGAGACTTCCGGTTTGAATACCCTCGGAAGCATCTACATCTCGATGGTCACCCTTTAATTCGTCTTTCGTTAGTGGAATAACAATTTCGGGACGGATAACACCGGCACGAATTTGAGTTGCACCATTTATGGAAGCAAATTTACCATCATGATCCATCAGTAAATCAAATGTTTGTGAGCCCATCCGTATTTTTCCATATCCCTCTGTCAAAATGAGTGACGTAACCAAATCTTCAGAACCGGTAATGGCAACACCCAATATGTAACCGAGAATATCTTCCAAATCAAAATAATTAAATCCCCCGACAACCACACCAGCCACTTTCATCTGAATTGCTTTTTTGTAGGCAACTAAACTGATAAATGAACCACCTACAATAATTTTTCCCTCCAAGTCAGAAGTAATCATATCTTCAGTGATTTCATCGTCCCTTTTATTGGTTACAATAGCTAATTCTCCACGACTTTCTCCACCAATTCCAAAAATACCCTGGATAAAAACGCCCTCTGATTCAATCATTACTCCTTCTTCAGGGATAATATTTTTTATGGATCCTTTCATGTAAGCATCTATTTCGACAGGTATTGGAGCTTCTCGAATAACCACTTGTCCTGTTGTATCAGAAATCACTTCTATTGTGCCGGCGACGGGAGCAGTTACATTAGATTTGAATAATCCGAAGAGTCCTTTGGTTTCAGCAATCATTTCATCTTTTGCAACAGCTGTACCTTCTTTGGCAATCATTACTTCATTGATGTCAATTGCATCAATATTTAATTGGTTTGCCACATTCACCATTCGCACATTACCAGGCAAATTTGTTTTTGCGACTATATCGTCTGGTGTGACCATATTGCCTTTTTCAACAATCACGGTGCCTTTTAGCGGTAAGCGGCGTTCTTTATCGATTACTGTTTCATGTAGTACTTTAAGTCCGGGTGTGTATGCGTGTGCCATTCTTTGGATTAGGATTTTGGATTAGGGTTTTGAAAGTGTGAACTCATTATGAATCATTAACCACGTAAACTATTTCATCTTTCCGCACTTAATTCATTGTCAATTGTGAAAGTTTTGTTATCATTTTAACAACGGATAATAATAATTTTTTACCATCGACAATTTCATTTTCATTTAATAGATTTTTCACCCTTTTTTTTTAAAATTCTCTGCTGAATAACTTCAATTGGAATAATTTGGTTTTTCATAACAAATTATCAATCTTCATCTTTAACAGTCATCCACTTTAAACTTTTCATAACGAAAATTATTTTCTTTTCCATTATCCTTGTCCATGACCTTGCAATTCTGGGTATTCATCAACTGCAGAAGACCATTTTGTTAAATCAGAGATTCTTTGCTTGGAATCAGTGGAAATCGTCAAAGGGCGTCCGCGTCCGTCAAAAATGATTCCTACAACACCACCATAAATCGTTGTTTCGATCGTTTCATTTTTTCCAGCTCCGATATCCATCCCTTTTCCGGGGATCAATTTAGCTTTTACGGGTTTATATGGCACTTTAATTCTGGCAAGTTCACCAAATTTTATTTCATGTATGCTAGCGCTGCCATCGGGTAATACTAATTCTGCTGTTAATATAACGGCGCCAGGCTTTGCCGTTCCAACAGGTGAGAGACAGGTTCCCAAACGAATTAAACAATCCTTTTCAAAAACTTCAATGGCTGCCTTTCGTGCATCTTCAGCTAAATCTTCTTTTTCAATATTTGCCATAACGCCGAGTTGGGGCATCATAAATATAGAATCAACGGCCAACTGCGTAATTCCTTCAGGCTGAAAGCTATCAATCAACATCCGAGCTGACTGCTCTCTACGAGGTGCATGGGAAAGTACTCCACCTGAACCAATCATTAAATCCAATTCCATCATATTGACAAGGGATTCACCTGAATCTGACTGTTCAAATGCGTCAGAAATGGTTCGTTCTTTCTGAACACCTTTCAAATTAACAGCAAATGACTTATGCTGTATAAAAGATAATCGCAATGCTTCCCGGGCAATGGCTTGTTCAATGACCAATTCTTCCAAACTTTGTGGAACAGTAGTTGGGCGAATCATTTTATTACCTATCCGATTGGTCAATTCCTTTTCATCAATATCAAAAGGAACCCAGCGTAGAACATTTTTCAGTCCGGCTTCTGCTAATACGTTGCAAATGGAATAGCTCATTCCCAAGTTTGCGCTTACAGTTCGATTGAACTGTTTTTGAAATACGGAAAAAATGTCAGTTGTCGCTCCACCTATATCTACACCCACAACAGAAATATTTTCTTTCTCTGCGACCATTTCAATTAGTGCACCCACCGCTCCAGGAGTGGGCATAATAGGTGCATCCGTCCATGACATGAGCTTTTTATATCCGGGAGCTTGCTGCATGACATGCTCCATAAAGAGGTCATGAATTTTGTCTCTGGAAGGTTTGAGGTTTTCCCTCTCCAATACGGGTCTTATATTTTCAGTTAAATCAAGATCGGTTATTTCACCAAGTGTTTCTTCAACATTTTTTGCGGCATTCTTATTTCCGGCATAAATCACGGGCAATTTATAATTTGTGCCTAAACGTGGTTTTGGATTGGCTGCGGCTAATATTTCGGCTAATTCAACAACGTGTTTTGTTGTTCCGCCGTCAATCCCACCTGATAATAATATCATATCGGGGCGTAATTGGCGAATGCGGGTAATTTTCTCGTGCGGTTTTCGGCCATCATTTGATGCTAACACATCCATGACAATAGAGCCGGCTCCTAAAGCCGCCCGTTCGGCTGATTCACCGGTCATTCCTTTCACAACACCGGCAACCATCATTTGTAAACCTCCGCCCGCTGAGCTGGTGGAAATATAAATATCAACCCCTTCATCTCCATTCCGGGGTGTCATGATATTATCATTGTCTAATAATTTTCGCCCGGCTAATTCTTCAACTTCCATGACAGCATTTAAAACACCTTTGGTTACGTCTTCAAACGGAGCTTCAACTGTTGTGGGCGCTTCACCCCGAACAGCAAGGCGATATTCACCGTCAATTTTTTCTATCAGAATTGCTTTCGTGGTTGTACTCCCACAATCTGTTGCCAGTATTGTTCTTAATTTCATGGGGTTGTTACTTAAAAATGGTTTAAATGAAGTTAAAAATGCAGGTAAAAATAGGCTAAGGGAGCGACGAAAATCAAGGAATCAAAACGGTCCAATACGCCGCCATGACCTAAAAGAATGGTACTGGAGTCTTTAATTCCAACATCACGCTTGAACATAGACTCTACGAAATCTCCTAATTGTCCGAAGATTCCGGAAATAATCGTAAAAACCATAATATCTGTCATAGAAAAACCTTGCGCAGGCAAATGAAATATTGATAAAATATAAAAAAAGATAAATACGCTAAGGATGCCTGCAATACTTCCCACCCACGATTTATTGGGGCTGATCCTTGGGAGGATCTTTTTCTTTCCCCATTTAGTTCCAAAAGCAAAAGCAGCAGAATCACAAAGCCAGACGGATAAAAATATTGTAAATGTAAAATGGGTGGAATAGGTCATATCCATTTGTCTAATAGCAATGAGTGAACCAAGAAGCATCGGAATATAGATGATGCCGAAAAGAGTATATGATAAATTTGATGCCGGGTAATCCTTTCCTGAAAGCAACTCAATCAATAGGGTCAATATCGTAAAGCCAATGGCTATTTGTATGAATGACAACATATTAATGTATGGTTCATAGTGATAAAACCATATGAAAAATGTCGCACCGACTAACCCTAGCGGGAATGAAGCATTTATACCTTTTTCTCTATATATCCCGTAAAATTCTTTCAATGCCAGAACGATTACTACTGACATAAGAATGGTAAAATATATTCCACCCAGCCAAATAATAACTAGCAATCCGGGTATACCCAAGGCGTTAACGAGCGTTCTTCCTTTCTTTGTTTTTTCAGACATTTATATTATAGGATTTGTTTGTGTTGTTGACTTAATACGAATTCAATCCAGCGATTGCTCACAAATTAGACAAGTACGTTTATTGCGGATGGTAACACTTCCACATCAATGGGTGTGTTTCCAAGTAATTCTCCGTCAATATTCAAAAGATGCTCCTCTTTGGGAATAACGGAAAATGTTTTCACCTGGTGATATTCTACTACCGATTCAGCAATGTGTTTGCCTGAAAAGACTTTTGGAAACATTTTTAATAATTTCCAGCGGCTAGGTTTATGAACAATAATTAAATCTAGGTATCCATCATTTAATTGAGCCAGAGGTGCCATTTTCATTCCCTTACCTGTATGAATCGTGTTGCATCCCAAAATAAATCCAAAATCTCCAACAGTTCTATTTCCTTCAATCACTAACGTAGCGAGCCGTTGACGAAACGCAAAGATTTCTACTAAGGATGCTATATTATATCTTTGTCCTCCAAACCAACGTAATTTATCAGCAAGAATATTGATTTCGGTCGGCATACCCCAACCAACGATATTGAACGCATACAATGTTTCCCCATTTGCATTTACTTTGGAAATATCAATGGGTCGTTTGCGATTCGTAATAATCCGTTTGGCGGCATGTACCGGATCTAAACAATCTAGATCATGCATAAAAGAATTACCGGTCCCACCGGTAATGAGACCGATGGGCAACTGTAGGCCATCTTCCCTATTCATCATACCGTTGATTATTTCATGCATGGTGCCATCACCTCCAATGGCGCAAAAGCCATCGTAACCGTCAAAAGTTTCGGTACGTGCCATATTTCTTGCATGTCCCGCGTATTGGGTTTCTAGAATAGTGAGTTCAGCGTCAGCCCCTTCAAATATGGGTCTAACCTGTTCAAGAATACTTAATCCTTTTTTCAAACCACCATGGGGGTTTACCACTAAATAGTATTTAGACATTTTTAAATTCCCTTAATAATATCGTGTCCACTGAGTTTACAAAGAATTATTTCTGAATTGTTCATGTCTTCCTTGCCTCTTATTAAAGTTATTGCTGTGCTGCTGCTTTACCGGTTACGGTTCCAACGCTCACACCACCCATCAACCACCGTTCTTTCGGTTTGCTTGGTGCTGTCAGGTTGTTATTTCTCCTCTTGTCCATCTCTATGTTTCATATATTGATTATCACCAAATTCAATAATTTCAATTTTTACTTTAGCAGTTCCTTGCCCAACAAAACCCAATTTCATTGCAGCACCATAAGAACAATCTAATACTCGACCGGCTACATAGGGTCCCCGGTCATTTATCCGAAGAATCACAGCTTTCCCATTGTCCATATTAGTTACACGAGCAATCGTATTCAAAGGAAGAGTTTTATGAGCAGCGGTGAGTCCGTACATATCGTATACTTCTCCATTGGCAGTGAGTTTTCCATGAAAATCTTCAGCATAAAATGAACTTACGCCGTAAATAACTTTCGAATGCGACCCTTTTGCTGTTAAGGAAGTTGGTCGCTTTTTCTTTGAATCAGAACCTGTATGGTATCTTGGCGAATTTGTACAGGACATTAGTCCAAAAATTAAGATCAGGATATACTTAATCATGGTGGATTACTTGCCCAGTCATTTCCGACATTTTCACTTTACATACATTGAAATATGATTCAAGATTATCGATAATTTGGAGACCTATATCGGGGAAGCGAAAATTACCGGTCCCGACTTGAACTGCTGTAGCGCCGGCAAGCATGTATTCAACAACATCATCACTACTAACGATCCCGCCGATCCCAATCACGGGAATATGAACTGATCGAAATATTTTATGTACAGCCGCAAGACCTATGGGTTTAATGGCCGGACCGGACAGGCCTCCGAAGGTTGTATAGATGTTGGATTTTTGGGTTTTAGGGTCAATACTCATTCCAACCACAGTATTAATGGCTGAAACGGCATCCGCACCTCCGTTTTGAGCTGAAATGGCAATCGATGCTATATCTGTTACGTTTGGACTTAATTTCATAATTAGCAGCTTATCGGTTCGCTTTCGTAGTTCAGATGTTAACGATTCAGTCATCCTACAATCAACCCCAAATTCCATGCCGCCTTCTTTTACATTCGGACATGAAATATTTATTTCGTATCCGGTGATTGGAGATGAAACACCCTCTACCCTTTCTAATACCGCCACATATTCTTCCATAGATGATCCGGCAATATTCATAATAATATTTGTTCCAATATTTTCATATTCCGGCAGCAAGTTTTGAATATAATTCTCCACGCCAATATTCGCCAGACCGATAGAGTTGATCATCCCCGAGGGTGTTTCAACAATCCGTGGCGGAGGATTACCTTCCCTTGGATAAAGCGTAATGGATTTAGTAAAAATGGCGCCCAATTTAGAAACATCTACTAAGTCAGGATTTTCAGTTCCATAGCCAAATGTTCCGGATGCAACAAAGATAGGATTCTTAAACTGAACTTTTCCTATTTGTATTTTAAGATTAGCCAAATATTACCTCATCGCTCCAAAAAACGGGACCATTCTTGCAAACCAATGAATATTTTTCGTGATAACTGTGTTTTTTTTCTTCTACGATTCCTCTTTGAATTACACATCCTTGACATAATCCGGTGCCGCACCCCATATAACTTTCAACCGAAAGCTGGGCTTTGATACGATTCTCACAGGCAAACTGCTGAATAGCTTCAAGCATGGGTTCGGGTCCGCAGGCATATATGATAAAATGTTTTTCTAAATTTACGCGTTTCAAGGCATTCAGTACAGTACCGTGAATACCGATCGATCCATTGTCCGTTGTTAAATAAATATTTCTTTCAGGATCATGTTCAAAGAAATGTTCTTCGGCCGTTCCCGCACCGATAATAAGCGTACTGTCCGGACAAGTGTCATAAAGATTAAGTATGGGTGCAAGTCCCACACCGCCACCAATTAATACAGTGTTCTCCCCTTTATAATCCGAAAAATAATTTCCCAGAGGTCCCAATATATTCAGATGGTCTCCTTTTCTTTTCAGAGACAATTCCTTTGTAACATTGCCAAAGATTTTATAAAGGATATCAATATGATTTTCATCGACTCTTGCAATGCTCATTGGTCGGCGAATGGGATGTTCCCATCCGTCATTTAATAATAAACTAATAAATTGTCCCGGACCTTGATATTGCGATGAAACTTTCGGAGCGCTCATAGTCAACCTCCAAATATTTTTTGCCAGTTTTAGATTTGAAATGATAATGGCCTCTTCAAGGTTCAATGGAATCTCGTTTCGTTTCAATCATTGTTTGGTTTAATTCAACACCGTGATTTTCCTCAGTATTAGTTTGATCAATTTCTGAAACTTCATTAACCTCGCTTAACGGTAGAGTCAACATCGTAAATCGATCACGAGAAGTCATTGCTTGTTCAGAATTTTCATAACGATCCTGAAGCAAGGCATAATATTTTAATGCACTGTCCCTTTCCGAAAAAGTATAATCATAGTGATAAGCCAGAAAATAAGCAGCACGGGCAGATGTTTCACTTGTTGAATCCTTTTGAATGATCTCTTTATAATATGCTAGAGCATTTTTAGGTTTGATTAACCATTGCAGTTCTCCCTGTCGTAACAATGACTGAACGGACCCTGGATCAGCAGGCAGATCCATTGATTTTCGAAGATAATCGGCATAGTCCGTCCTTGGGAGTTCATCTAATATTTTGTCACTATAAACCATAGACTTCGCGCTGTCGCCCATTTGATTGTACAAATAATACATGACAAAAAGAGCCTTTGAATATGTCTCTGAATCTGAAAATTCTTCTATTATCCTCTGAAAATGGATCATGGATGAATCACTTCGTTTAAAATGAAATGCTTCTAATTCACCCAAATTATATAAATGTTCTGAGATGGCCAGTTTCAATGGTAAAATTTCACTTAGTAAGACCTTTCGATTTGAATCGTTCTTCGTTGTATCCAACTCAGTATATATCTGGATGATTTGTTCATCCAAACTCATAATTTCTGCCACAGATTCCTGGTATTCAGTAATTTCTTTTTTTCTCAAATTGGCAGGTTTTATAAATGGGGATTGGCGAAATTCACGGGCAACTTGGCCAAAATATTTTACAGCATCGTCCAAATTCCATTTGTCGTATAATTCAATCTCTCCATGGATATAACTGGCTTCGGCAGATGTTTTTGTATTCTTATAATCCTCTTTTATGGATTCTAGTCGTGTAATGGCATCTTGTAGTCTGTCATCCATTTGATACAACTTGACTAATTCAAGTTCAAGATCGCCATGAATGGTTTTAAATATATCATCCAATAACATATTTTTGATAATTTTTTGTACAGTATCCCAATTTCCCAATTGACGATGAATACGAACAATCATCAAATTTGCTTCTTCTTTTCGTTTCTTTGAAGATGAATTTTTTATAACATTGTTATAAGCATGAAGTGCTCGTTCAAAATTGTTTGCGTTAAATGCCAATCCTGCGAGACGATAGTAAATTTGTCCACGTTCATTCCTATCCCGACTAGATGAAGCTGCCAATTCAAGTTGTTCTAAAGCAGACTCAGGATTATTTCCTTCCAATTGGATTTCAGCAATAGATAGATAAATTTTTGACTTTAACTGAATATCTTCAGAATCATGAAGAATTTGATTTAAGTCATCCAACGCAGGTTGCGGCTTGCCTAATTTCCATTTACATAGGGCCTGCCAGTATTCAGCCTCTGTTTCCTGAGTTTCAAATTGCTCAGCATATTGCTTAAATGAATTTTCTGCAATGCGATATTCTTTGCGAAAAAATCGTGATTTACCAACCAGTAAAAGTGCTTCCGGATAGTATTTAGAATCAGGAAATTTGTCCAAGACAACTTGGGATTTTTCAATAACTTTACCATAAGCATCAATGGCAGAGGGCGGCACTGTTTCACCCACTTTTTCAAGGCGCAATTTTTCTGCCTCTTCAAAATATTGCCGGGCATTATAAAAAGTATTAAAATATACGCATGATGTTACCAGCATAATTGCTGACACAGCGATGAAAATTTTTAGGTGGAAAAGTCGATTAGTTGAGGTCATTTTCAAGCGGGAAATTCGCAGAGTTCAATGTGAATTCCAATGAATTAACTGGTTGTAGAATGCCAAGTTGCGGAATAATTTTTATCATGATGTTTTCCAAGTCTAAAACCATTTTCAAGATATGTTGCCTTCTTTCCGCATTATGGGCTTCAACAGCGGATACTACCGGAAAGATCCCGGAAACCGGATATATTATACCTACTTGCGATAGTCTTGGCGTTTCCCTTTTTGTAGACGGCGTCCTTATCGGAAAATCCCCTATACAACATCCGGTACCGGTTTTGGCCGGTTTTCATGAAGTGGGATATGCGCCGCCTCAAATCAATGATGTTTATGTTAAAAAACAGCTCTACCAAGCCATTAAGAAAGTTTATGTTCCCATTGGAGATACGGTAAAGGTCGCACTCTATTTTGATAATGAATACACTCAATTCAAGGCGATAAAAACTGAACATAAAATCACACTTTACATTGGTTCTATAATGAGTATCATGGCATTATTTCTTATATGGAAATCATCTGGCTGATTTGGTGAAGGATATGTGGTGAATGGTAAGCGATAGCTGGTGAATGGTGAAAAAATAAAAAAATAAAGATGATGATTTTGAATGGTCAATCCGAAAATATATTTTAACCCATCCTATGAAGTCTTCCCCATTGTGGGGAACCTGCCTTTGCGGCTGTTCCTGCGGACAGGGATTTAGATGCCTATCTATCAGAAACAAAGTGTAGGCGGGGGAATTTAGTAATAGGTGAGAAAGCCATTAGTTTAAATCCAATATTTTCCCCCTGCCGGTCCGCCACTTGCCTGCCGTAGTCACAGCTAAATCTGGGGGTATTAATATTGAGAATTATCCATTTACAACAATCGTTTCGGACAAATATGATGAACACCTTACACATAAAGAATATCAGTTACGCATTATCATTTAACTATCTTAATTTTGAGCATGGATAAACATACGACTTACGATCCGGCAATCAAATTTCGATCAGACTATAAGTGGCCGGAAGAAGGAACGGAGCGAAACTGCCCGACTTGCAGCACCCCAATGCAATTAAATGACAACGTTGAAACTTATCTCGGAAAACCATGGTGGTGTCCAAAATGTCAATGGCAATATTCTGAAGAAGATTTATCTGATCAGGATTGATAAATTTCTTTATTGTTCGCTGTAATCTGATCAACCACGTATCTAACAACAGCTAAATCATCAAGATATCCCAAACCCGGTATATCATCGGGGATTTCGTCATCAGAATCGATAAAATAATCCAAAGCATATAATATTCTTCTTTTGATATTATCATTTAAAGAAGGCATGGCTAACATTATCTTATATAATCGAGAAACATCATTTATAAGTTCCGTTGTGAATTCATTGATTTTCATTGACTCAAGCATTGAGTCAATTTTTCGGGGAATAACTTTTATTATGTCCTCTTCCTTGGATAGATCAAACGCAGCAATTTTTTCTTCCATTACTTGAATGTCTTTTTCTGTTAGAGCAAAATCTTCTACATGTTTTTCCATGGTTAAATTTATTATAAATTGAGGAATAATGACGCAAGGATTATGAATTTAAATTGGGGTCAAGAACTAGCAACAAAATATTAACAAGGGGCGCCTCACGGCACCCCTTGCTCTACAATGAAAATACGATATTTCACCCACATTTGATGGACAGTATTCAAGTTGCCTTTGGTAACATTAACAATGCAAGGAACCAAAGAACAACTTTTCATGACTGATATACTTCTAATTATGAGCATTTTTTATCTTTTCAGAAAAATAATAATTATGTCTTGAAAGATTTCTGTTTTAAAAAAAATAAATATTGTCATTGCGAGTTCGAAGGACGTGGCAATCTCCTTGCATAGAATATCGTAAAGGTATCATGATTCTTCGGATGTTAGCTTTAGTAAGGGAATAGTTTCTCCGCCAGCCGGCGGATCGCTATGACAAATTGTTGTATGCTGTGCAAATCATTCGTATTGCTCTGACTTATGACAAAATTTCAGCGTTTATGTCTTTGCATATAGGCAAAATATTGTAAATTATTACCCCGTATATCAGCAAATAAATAATACAGTATGAACAGAGATAAATTAGGAAACTTGAGAACCTGGCGAGGGCAAGCCTATCGAAAACCGTTAATAATTAAGGGCGCCAGGCAGGTGGGAAAAACCTGGTTAGTCAGAAAATTCGGTGAAGAGTTTGAAGAATTTATTGAAATAAACTTTGAACGATATCCGGAATACGATGAAATTTTCAACCGCGGTTTAGATCCCAAAAAGATAATATCGGAGATTAGTGCTGCCACTGGAAATGTGATTACTCCCGGTAAATCTCTTTTGTTTTTTGATGAGGTACAACAATCCCCAAACGCATTTAAATCACTTCGCTACTTTTATGAAGAACTCCCCCAACTTCACCTGATTGCCGCCGGATCTCTTTTAGGATTTACCATTGAAATGGTATCAACAGGGGTTGGGAGAGTCAGTTATCTAAATCTTTATCCTCTTACATTCGGAGAATTTCTGGATGCTACTGGCAACGAACAATTAAGAAACAGAATATTAACGACAGACAGCAATGAAAAATTATTGGAAATTCATCACAGTAAACTGCTTGATCTGCTTCGTGAATATTATTTAATCGGTGGTATGCCGAGTGTTATTTCGGCTTTTATTAATACGAGTGATCTCCATTTGTGTCAGAAAATCAAATCTGAAATCATTCAATCGTTCATCGATGATTTTGTCAAATATGCTAAAGATGCGGAAATACCTTACTTGAAGAATGTTTTCACTGCCATACCATTGCAGTTAGGACAAAAATTTGTATATAGTAAAATTGAGTCAGGTGTCCGCAGTTATCATTTCAATAAAGCGTTGGATTTACTGGAAACCGCCGGTTTAGTTTATAAAATATACCACTCTAAAGCTGATGGTATTCCGGTGCAAGCAAGAATTAATTTATCGCGCTTTAAGGTCATTTTATTTGACATCGGTCTGCTTCAGGAAATGCTAAAAGTTGATCTTCAATTATGGATGACTACGGTAGATATTGCCACTGTGAATCAAGGTGCGATTGCTGAACAGTTTGTGGGACAGGAATTAGCAGCCTATAGCTCCGTTGGTAAGTTTTCCAATCTTACCTATTGGCATCGTGAAAAAAGAGGAAGTTTGGCGGAAGTTGATTATCTTTTAGAACACAAAGGAAAAGTGGTTCCAATAGAAGTGAAGAGTAATATACAAGGAGGAATGAAAAGTATGCATTCATTTTTGAAAGAAAGACAATGCGACTTGGGTATAAAAATATCAAAATATCCATTTTCATTCGATGGTACGGTTAAGACAATTCCATTGTATGCAGTTGAAAAGTTATTCAACTATTAATCGGATACAGTTTCAAATCGGGATCGTTAACATTCAGTCTTCGGGATGACGCGTCGTCGTAACCTCCGCGATGACAAATTATTTGTTTGTACTTTGCGAAAAAAATTTCTTCCGCAAAGTACTTTTTGTCAACACTCACTCTGGCAATCTCCTTACATAGAATAACATAAAGGGATCATGATTCTTCGAATGTTAGCATTAGCAAGGGGATAGCTTCGTCATTTTATTCCTTGTTAGGACAAGTTCGGCGTGTTTTTAGAAAAAAAGAAGAAGAATATATCATTGCGAATGAACGTAGTGGAGTGTGGCCCCCTTATATTTATTCCAATTGGGGAAGGCGGGCAATCCCCTTCCTTTTGCAAAAGGAATAAAGTAATATTCTCCTGAGGTTAACGAAACCAAGGAGATCACCGCGTCCGCCATAAGGTCTTGCGATGACAGATTGGGTGTCTTTTTAGAAAATAAGGGAAATGAGATAGATTAAACTCAATCTACTGGGTTTTTTCCCAATACTTATTTTCTGCCGGTTCTGATACCCACTTATCTCCATCCCAATATTCCAGTTCAGATAAATATTTGTCAATATATTCCGGCTGGAAATCATCGTAAAAATTTCGTCCATTACGATTAAAATACTCATGGATGAATCCATCCGCAAGTCCAATTTTTTCTACTGCCATGGTTGAATCTAACGTATAAAATAAACTACCTGAGTTTGACAACCCGTCACTGACTCTGACCTCAAGATGCCCCTTCCCCAGATCGAATATATGAGTTACCAACATCCTGACATTTTCAGCTAAAGAAAAGATGAAACCATTTAGCACCGGAAAACGGATGTAAAACCGTTCATTCCCCCTTGCAATACCTTCAGGAATATAATTACTATCATCTTGAGGCGAATGTCCCTCTATACTGCCATATTCCAAAACGCCCATAATGGCTTGGTCATAATCATTATTGGTCCCTCCAAAAATTATCTCCTTTTTCCCGTCCTTATCTATATCTGTAAAGGTTACCCACGTGATATACCCTGCATTCCAATATTCTTCTAAAATATTACCCTCCAAATCCATGACTACCAACCTGCAAGGGTACCAAGGCACATTGTTGAATACAGCGACTATTTCCTCTTGCCCGTCATCTTCAAAATCATAATGCATAACCATTCCAGCGTTATAATAATCATCCATTATTTCTTTTCCGAATTGCATTTTTTGATGATTGTGGAATCGCCATTTCAGGGAACCGTCAGCTGTGAAATAATAAATCGAACCATCTATTGCCTTATTTGCATTACTTCCAAAACCGATAACAACTTCGTTGTACCCATCTCCATCCAGGTCATCGATAATGTATTTTGAGAGCGCAAATTTTGATGGCTTGAACTGATCTGAATAGGATATACTACTGCTGAATTCGTACTGCCATAATTTCTTGTTGGAATTGTTATAAACAGTCAATGTTTTTTCATTAATATCCAAACTGGAAGGGTTTGTGTCGCGGTTGAAAAAATAGATCACACTCAAAAAACATACCAAAATAATCGTCACAGCACCGAAAACGAAAGCTCGTTTTGATTTTCTGGTTATTTTTTCGCGAATGGAAACCATTTCTTTATGAACCACACGCGATTCATTCAAACATTCGCCGATGGTATTCACAGGTATAATTTTAAGACGTCGGTTGGGGTATCTTTCTTTGAGTTCTCCCAGAATGTCGTTGGTACTCGCAAGATTTTTCTCCGGTATTACAGCGCAATCAAAAGGGGAAAAAAACATGGTTTCCAACTTTGTCTTCAGTGCTTTATTTGAAATGGGACGGATATTACCCAGCAAATCCACTGGACCTGTTACAGCAATATTCTGTTTGAATGAATACCGGAATTTCTGTGCGTGTATATGACTCATCCCCGCCAGGGTCAAAAGACTCATGGCCAACCCCGCTGAATCACCTGAATAAAAGGATAATTTATCAGGGTAGGAAAACATACATTTATACAAAGGCAGGGAACGATGACTGGTGGGGAAATATTGTTTTCTCGCCGCCGTGAGAGCATCTTGAGTTTGTTGATGAATCAGGTCATTGTAGGACATGGTTTTGTTATTAAAACGCATCAGATCTTCATCTGCATCGCTTGGTCGCAAAGTTAACCGCAGACTGAGAGGTTTTATTGTACCTATCGACATTGGGTGATTAAAAACACCTGTATCCGGCTGCTGTTCCGTCAGAAGCGTCCAGACGCTTTCTTTCTTGTGGTGACCGGCCATCTGCTTCCAGTCCTGATTGATCTGGTGCAGCTCTCCAACCACTTGAGAGGGGATTCCTTCTTTTCTTTCAACTTTTAAGACAAATTGATCAAACTGATCCATTTTTGATCCGGCTTCAGCACCCTCTTCATCGTTTATGATATCCTGGTACCAATCAGTATCGGTTCCATTCCATAAATATCTGAACCCCACATCCCATTCCCCGATGTAGAAGTAAGTTTTTGCTATGGATCGTTCTACTGTTTCAAATACCTTTTGATAATCGGAGGATCCTGTTTCTTCCGGGCAAAGTTCTCTGGCGGATAACATCACATCATTCAATTTTAATAAATAGTCAATGGGGCGGAATAGGAGTGTTTCGCTGGTCACTTGCCCCTGCAAATAAGGAAGAAGTTCCTGATAATAAGATTGAAATAGAACCGGATTATCCCTACGGCTTAATTGATAGAGGAATTGTGTCAATAATGTGATTTTAAGCCGGTGACTTTGATAAACAGACAAGTGGTGGAGCAGCCGCCGGAAATCTTCTTCTATGTTAATCAAGGAATTTTGATCAGAATCAGGCATCTTAATAATATTTAAAGTTTGCTAACAGAAAAAAACCGATGACCAATCAATCAAAAACTTTAATGGTCAATTCACCATTCTTTTTAAACCCCTGAAAAACGGCCAACCCCTTTTTGGGCTGAAGAATTTTTGGATCCCGTTTACTCCGGGTGACCATTATCCTGATATGGTTATTTTCATCGGTGCTGGCAATTTTCAAAAGGTGAACCTTGAGGGCATAATCCAAACCGGAGGGGATAAATTCGACCTTAATTGAATCATTGCTTTCATTGGTTAATACAACTTCAGATTCCGCTACTTCCTCTGTCCCCCAAATATCGATAGGCGTCAAATCGAAAGATGCAAATGGGGTCTGGATCTTCACCAGCAGGTCAGTCGTTGCCGGCAATGATAAATTCCCGAGATGGACTTTCCCGCGGTTATCACTGATAAACTCTTGATCAACATTTGGAATTTCAACCAGAACATTTTTATAATTTTGTTCGTGATTAGAAATGAGGTGTAAAGTGATGTCACTGTTTTTTGCAGTCCGGATCACCCGGACGAGTATTTTCCCATTCCGAGTCGTTAGAACTCCAAGATTCTGAAACGGCTTAAACTGAACCACATCCGTGGATGCCGCTTCCAGCACAGCAGGTATTCCTTCCACTGAATGACTCGCATTCTCAAAGGATAAAGGGTAAGCAATGTGTCTCCAACTACTGAAATGACCGGCTAGGTCCTGAATAAATTTATATTCTAAGAGCGAGACGGATTTCGAAACAATTTTCCTGAATTCTCCATAAAACGTCTCTAGCCGTGTCGCCCGCTCACTGCAATGGGCACAATTATGTATATGTTCTTTGACTTTGAGATTAACCGGTGTTTCTCCAAGTTTTCCTCTCAGGACAATGAGTTCCATCTCTATTTCAGTAATGCATTTCATATTAATTTCCTCCGTACCATTACTATTAGGAACATTTCTTCTAAATTCATAAAATTTATTTCTCCCATAAGTCCCGAAGATGGTTTTTCCCGATTTTTATCATGTATTCCATTCTGCTTCTATGCAGATCCCATTGATCCATTTCCAGTTCACCATTGGAGTGGTATTCTAAATATTGAGGTAATGTTTGAGTGGAACCGGTTGAAAGTAAATCGCTGAAATATTCGTTCAATATTTTTATATAGTGTTCCGCATCCTGAAAGGAGATTTTTCGACTGTTAACATATGTATTGTAAATGACTTCCTGAATATGCAGAGACAAATTTTTTATAATTGCGTTATGGTTATCTAATAATTTTTTCTCATTGTATTCATTCATACCTGTTGATAAAAGGTCATCGTTGAATGGAACTAATTTGATACCCCACACAGACTTTAAGGAACGAAATAATATTTCCCTGGATAGAAAAAAGCGATACTCATCATTTTTGACCAGGCTTTTTAACAATAATTCCACAATAACAGGTGTTTTTTGGGAAATTTTTAGTAAATCCAATACCTGCACTTCCACTTCTCTGCCGGGTATTTCCGGCCGGTCGGGTTTAAGGCCTGATGGTACGGATTCGATGGGTACTCCCGGACTGTAATAATAATGTTGAATATCCATATCTGTGAATACACCAATATTTTTGTTACGTTTAGGCGCTAATTGAATATTCCTGTAAATACGCCAGCCGGCCGGGTCTTCCAATTTAAATAAATTAATAATTTCCTGTTTTGCCATTGAATATACAATTCGCCGCAAATGGATTAGAGCCAGGTCATCCTGATCCTCTATGTCTTCCACCAGCGGCTTAAAATATCGCTGAAAAGCAGTGAATTCTCCGTCATTATTCCGTGTAAATAACGGGCCGATAATATCAATGGCAATATTGTGGATTTCATCTCCGGCTGTTATTTTCAATTGTAATTTTTTGTAATACAGCTGTATTCTCAAATAAGCTTCTGCCAAAGATATGCTGACGTGAACCATAGTTGAAAGATCGGAACGGGAATACGTATTCGATACAATTTTGAAAATAACGGTTGAAAGTTTACCCTTTAGTTCCATAATCAGCCGGAAGAATTAATATATAATTGGAATGGAAGAGTGTGTAGAAAAGGATTGTGTAAGAATAAATAGAACAAATATACTGAAATTGTGGTAGAATTCCCTATTAGCGCTCTGTATTGATTGTTTCAAAATATCAGTTCCTGATTACATCAAATTATCATCTGCATTATCCGCTGTCAAATATAGTACGATAGAGATTTTTTTCCTCATGAAATCATCAAGATTTAGGTAAAGAGTATTGGCGTTTTTTTTGGGGGGGGATAGGGAACTATTAAACCAGCAGCTGATAGTCGTCCGCCTGCCTGATAGGAGGCAAAGACAGGTTTCCCCGATGGGAAGGCCTTTTAGTCTCCCCCGATACAGGGAGTGATATCCGATGGATAGAGGGAGTTTTCAAAGCTTTTTTCCGGATCGTGTTGATGACACCGTTCATGCGGTGTTCCGTTAACATGGTTGATGGACTGAAAATTACTTTGCACTTCATAAAAGAATCCGAATCAAAACCATCCTTTACTTTTACTTTACCACCCGGATATTACTATTCAGTAATTCATTTCTATTAACTATACTGACTTTGTCAGTGAACAATCGACACAGTCAATTGACTCCAAATTATCTCAGTAATAACATTTTGTGCACTTTTACGAACCCGACTGTTTCGAGCCTGTAAAAATACATTCCGGCGCTTACTTTTTGACCTGCATTGTTTAAGCCATTCCAGCGTATGGATTTATATCCTGCCTGCTCTGTTTTATTTAGCAACGTTTTTACTTCCCTGCCCAATATATCATATATTATCATTTTCACTTCCGTATCTTCCGGTAAATCATATTGGAGGGTTGTTACCGGATTAAAGGGATTGGGATAATTTTGATGCAAGGCAAATTCATCCGGTACTGCTACGACTTTTTGAGACATAAATCCTTGTGATATGACGTTGCCGAATTGATCCAAAAATATATATTGAATATTTATGAATGAATCTTCTTTGTCAATTGCCCTGGTCTCAACTGAAACCTGTTTGTTTTCTTTATCACTTAAATAACTCTTTTCAATCAACAGGTTTCCCAATTCTTTAAAGTGGTTTGTTAATTGAATTTGATCACCTATCATAAGGTCAGAGGAGTTTTCAATCTCCAATTTATTTTGATCGTAGTTTATCAATATTTGACCGCACACAGAGCTTTCCGGCATTGTTATGCCAAGGGTTTTTCCTGATTGAACAATGTCAATACTATAACCGACCTGATTTAACCCCGCTAACATGATGGTTGGAGTTTTATTGGACCAATGCCACATTCTGGTAAATGTCATTATATCTCTTAAATCAAAAGCATTATCCGGAGTCGGAATTAAATGGGGGACAATTCCCGTTACCGGGGCAAGTTCGCGTGAGAAATCGTCTGCCATCCAAGCAGTTGAAAACGTATTTAAATCAGTAACATCAATTTTTCCATCACCATCATAATCTGCATTGGTTTCTGTATAAACAGTAAATTGATAATTGCTGTCTAAACCAACCATGTCGGTCAAATTAGCAATGGTGAATTGGAGTGTATCCAGACCCGCAAACGGCGCAGTTAATATTATTTGTATGGAATCATTATTTAAAGTAGATGTTTGGTTTACCGGAACAATTGAAGTGATGTCAAAGTCCACACTGACGGTGGGTTCAGACAATACTATATCCAAAACCCTGTCTTCCGTCAAGGATAATAATGCCGTAGTTGTATCAATGGACATTGAAAGAAATGTGGGCGGTCCCGGATAAATATCAACCACAAAACCATCACTTGAAGAAACATTTGACACATTGTCCACCGAGTCTGAGGCCTGGACGGAAAAATAGTACTTTGAAGCATGTTGTAATGATAAACCGGGATTTTCTACAAAAATCGTACCTGCTCCTACACTCGTCCAATCAATGATATCGTTTCCACCGGGAGATGAGCCTAAAGCATATTTATATGAGGCGATTCCACTCAATGTATCAGTGAATCCTGACCAGTTTGCAGATGCGGTCGTAGAAGAATTAGACAGCCAGATATCTCCTGTACTTCCGTCTCTTACTGCACCAATGGAAGGAGGCTCAATATCAATGGTGATTCCATCGCTGGATGCAATATCAGACCGATTACCAGCCAAGTCATAAGCCCGGACATTTGCAAAATATGTCATTCCATTTTCAAGAGAAAGATTTGTTACGGTAATATCTGAATTTGAACCGTTGTCTGTCCAACTAACCACATTTGAATCCATTGGTTCTGAACCGAATGAAGTTTCAAAATAACCAATGCCTCGCGTATCATCTCCATGCCATGCAGCTATGAGAGTCGTATTATTTTGCTGCCAGTCAATATCATCCGTTAAGGAGCCGTCTATTGGATCAGAAACGGTAGGACTGAATTGATCCACGGTTATACCATTACTCGTTGCGACAATACTGGTATTTTTTACAAGGTCGGTCGCTCGGACTGACATGTAATAAATCATCCCGCTTTGCAGCGAAAGATCATCCCGAATAAAAAATGTTTCAAGTGCATTATTGGTCCAATTAACCACATCGGCTCCGCCTGAAGTGGTGCCAATGGCAAACTCATAATACTGAATGTCACTGATTTGGTCTGAGAATCCAAAACAATTGCCTTCAAGTGTTGTGAAGGAATTGGTCCAATCTTCATCTTCTGCCGATCCATCAATGACTGTTCCTGCAACCGGTGGCTCAAGATCCACAATCACACCGTCAGATGTTCCAATTCCAGAAACGTTCCCTGCGGAGTCGGTTGCCTGAACGGATACAAAATATTCCGTTCCGTTCGATAAGGTTATCCCGGTGTGAGTCATGGATGTATCAGAACCAGTTAATGTCCAATCGACACTATCCCAAGATCCTGGGGATGTACCGACAGCATATTCATAATATTCTATCCCGCTTAATGAATCAGAAAATCCAGACCAGTTGGCGGATAGTGAATCAGTTGATCCTGTATAAACCAAATGATCATCGACCATCCCTGTAGAAGGTTTGGTATAATCGATGGAAATTCCATCGCTGGATACAACTTCAGAAATATTGCTTGCATAGTCTACTGCCCTTACGTTTCCGTAGTAGGTCTGTTCTTCCAACAGGTCAAGGCCAGATAATGTTACACTTGTGTTAGTACTGACGCTGGTCCAACCAACTATATTGGTATCACCGGGCGTTGTTCCTACAGAGTGCTGATAATAATTCAACTCTCTGAAATCACTGCCTGACCAGAATAGTGATAATGTGGAGTCGGACGATTGCCAATCAGCATCCTCCCCGTCAGTGCCATCAAATAATTCACCTACGAGCGGAACAACCAAGTCTACAATAATTCCATCGCTGGCAGAAATATTTCCTACATTGCCCACTTGATCTGTCGCTTTGACTGATATAATATATGTCTCCCCACTGCTTAATGTTAAGCCCGATTGAACAAATAATGTATCTTCCGTCATTGTCCAATCGACCAATGCTAACCTGTCGGTTTCCGTACCGATGGCATATTCATAAAAATGGACACCGCTCAATGTATCAATGAAATTTTTCCAGTTGGCGGATAGGACTGAATCAGAATTGGTCCAATCCACATCAGCACCCAAACCATCATAAACGGCACCGGCAATTGGCACTTC
>CAZBEY010000022.1:0-26444 GCA_964491015.1 uncultured bacterium
CCCTATTTAATTATGTCCAATTTGAAAGGCTTTTATGAGTAAACGCATTTTTATCTCCGGAGCCAGCAGCGGTATTGGAGAGTATTTAGCTTATCATTATGCAAAAAATAGTTCAACAATAGGACTCTCTGCCCGTCGAAAAGATAAATTGGAGGAGGTTGCAGAGAAATGTCGGGGATTGGGTGGAAAAGCAATTGTCTATCCATTAGATGCAACAGACCAAAAAGTATCTAAAAAAGCAGCAGATGATTTTATGGAAATAACCGGAGGAATTGATTTAGCCATAGCCAACGCAGGAATCGGCGGACATGATGATCTCATGAGCGGTGATTCATCTGGAATTAACCAAATAATTAAGACAAATGTTTTGGGAGTAACCAACACTCTTATACCATTTATTCCAAAAATGAAGGAACAACGGGGTGGCATTTTGGTGAATGTCAGTTCGGTGGCGTCTTTTATTCGAACACCGTTTCATGGCGGTTATTCCGGTTCAAAAGTAAATATTCGTCTCATGGCTGACAGCTGGCGTTTAACCCTCACAAAATACAATATTCAAGTCACTACTATTTGCCCCGGGTTTATTGAAACACCCATGACAAAAGATCTAAAAAATAGGCCCTTCCTTTTACCGGTGGAAACAGCGGTAGAAAAAATCGCAAATGCCATTGATAGTGGCAAAAAAACATTCGTTTTCCCCTGGCAAATGAAAATGATGATTCCTGTATTAAAAATAATGCCCGATGGGATAATGAGAATGTTTGGCAGTAAATAATCAGTTTGAAGTTTTTTTGAAATAAGTTGTCTCTTTCAAAACGACACTTTCCAGTGAACCGTTTTTCATACCATACATCAATTCATATTGCGGAAGACATTCATCCGGGTTGGATAAACAAAGATCATTCACTAGTATTAATTCAAGTTCATCATTTATTAAACTATACTCGTATGTTTCTGAATTATTTGTATCGTGGAAAAGAATTTCAGTATTGGTTGCCTCCCAGGTTCCGGAAAATTCAAGTGTTTCAGAATCAATTGTATGAATTGTTTTTTCAAACGATTTATCATCATTTATGATAATATTGACTTCATAGGACTCATATTCCCAATCGAAATTCCCAAGTTCAATATCACTTCCGGCTGTTACATCCAATTGTGCCGGAGCTAATGTTCCGGTGGCGGTGACACTATCATTCAGAAATGAGTGGTATAATGCGCCTGAGTTTACGGTTATTTCTGAACCATTAGTTGTGAAATCGAGTTCTCCTTCATATAGTTCACTTACGTCAGAGTAATAAATATTTAATTGGCTACAGGATCCAAAATCGCCAATGTCATATATAGTCAGTACATAATTTGTATCTTGATTAGTGAAACCAAATGCATTTTGAGCCATTGTTATAAGGCGCACGCCGTTTATTGAATATAAATACATGTATCTCAATGTTGCTTCTTCTGCGCTTTCCAGGATGATTGAACCTGCACCTGGTTTATGTGGATTATTCAATGTCTGTGAAACGGTTGAAATAATATGGTAAGAATTGTTAGACTTAAAGCCTTCCCAATTGCCAATCAAATCTTTGGAATAAGATTCTCCTTCTTTTTTTTCACAGCCAACAGTGAAAAGGATAATAAACAATAAAATTAATTTCTTCATGACATCAGTTTACAATCTATACAAATTTTCCAAAATGTTCCTATATCTCTCTGTAACCACTTTTCTACGGATTTTCATGGTCGGTGTTAACTCATCCTTATCCTGATCAAAATCTTCTTCCAAAATATGAAATTTCTTAATGGTTTCATAACCGGCCAATTCCCGGTTTAATAAAGAAATTTCGTGGTGGATAAGTTCAATGACTTCCTTTTTTTTAGTTAAATCTCCCAGGTCCTGGTATAAAATTTTTCTGTCTCTGGCAAATTTTGCTATCTCATCTTCGTCCAAAGTGATCAAAGAAGTTAAATAAGCTTTTTTGTCTCCATATACCATGGACTGACTCACATATGGACTTGTTTTGAGTAAATTTTCAATATTTTGGGGTGCCACATTTTTACCACCGGCGGTAATAATTAAATCTTTTTTTCTATCGGTGATAAATAAATATCCATCATCATCCAAATGCCCAACGTCCCCTGTATGAAGCCACTCAACCCCATCTTCATCTTTGACTAATAATTCGGCTGTGGCTTCTTCATTATGGTAGTATCCCTGAATATTTTGTGGACTGCGGCAGAGGATTTCTCCGTCTTTAGCAATCTTTACTTCCGTATCAGGAAAGATTTTTCCAACGGAGCCAATTTTGATTTGTCCTATTTGGTTTGCGGAAATAACACCGGTCGTTTCCGTCATCCCATACACTTCGTAAATATCCAATCCGATCCAATGAAAAAAATGAATAATATTGGGTGATATGGGTGCAGCACCTGATATCATAAAGCGAATTCTACACCCAAAAATGTCATGAATTTTTCTAAAAATAAAGAAATGAGCGATCTTATGTTTTACCCATAAATAAGGGGATACTGATTTATTTTCATCTTTTGTTTCCGAAAATAATTGGCCTACCTTCATCGCCCAATCATAGATTGTTTTCTGAATCCAAGTGGCATCTTTTATTCCGGTGGAAATTCGTGCATAAAATTTTTCAAAAACTCTGGGAGTTCCGAACAAAACCGTTGGTCCTGTCTGACGCAAATTTGCAGGCATATCTCCCAGACTTTCTGCAAATATAGTTACATTTCCGATGTAGAGTTTCATAAAATGTCCCAGGTCTCTTTCAGCAATATGGGCTAAGGGTAAATATGCAATAGACAAATCTTCCCGAGTCATATGATACATTGGCTTTAAATGTTTAATAACTGCCAATACATTTCTACTGTTAATCATGCCTGCTTTGGGGTGCCCTGTCGTACCAGAAGTATAAATAAAACTGACCAAATCCTTCGGTTTTCCTTGTTTAATTTTATCAGTCAATTTATTCGGATGATCTCTTCCATATTGAATCCCTTCGTCCCTAAATGATAATAAAGATGTCACATTTGGAATGTCATTTGGAAGATATTTATCAAAAACAACAACCTGAGTAACGTTCGGAAGATTCTTCCAAATATTCAGTATTTTGTCTAATTGTTCCTGGTCTTCTGCAAAGACCAATATTGAACCGCTGTGATCTGCGATATAATGCACCTGTTCATCGGTATTGGAATGATAAATGGGAGCGGTCACTGCACCAATGGACATAATGGCTAAATCGATGGCAACCCATTCAAATCGCGTTTGACTCAGTATGGATACTTTATCCCCCCCCTGAATGCCCGCTTTCAATAATGCATTGGCAATATCCCGAACCCAATCACCATATTGAACCCATGTTACCGGCTCCCACAACCCTTTTTGTTTCCACCAAGTCGTAATATCACTGCCGTAGTTTTCAACATTATACCAAAATAGTTTCGGGACGGTATTATATACAGTTAAATCAGGACTGCTCAATTTCCACTCCACAATTTGGCTCTTCGGATGTATTTCCCTTCTCCGAGATACATTTCCCTTACTTTTTCTTCCTCGTACAATTCTTCGTATGTTCCGCTTAAAAATATTTTGCCGGATGTAAGTACATATCCATAATCAGCGATTTTCAGCGCATGGTTTACATTTTGCTCTACCAATAATATAGTCACCCCGGATTGATGGAGCGTCTTTATGGTCTTGAATATATCCTTAACGAGTAAGGGTGAAAGACCCAGGGAAGGTTCATCCAATAACAGTAGTTTCGGCTTAATCATCAATGCCCGGGAGATGGCGAGCATTTGCTGTTCTCCCCCGCTCATATTTCCTGCCCGCTGGCTTTTACGTTTTGCCAGAAGGGGAAATCGTTGAAATGCTTCCTCCATTCGATGATACAGTATAACCTTATTTTTAATTAAGAATCCGCCCATCAATAAATTTTCTTCTACGGTGAGCTCGGGGAAGATTCTCCTCCACTCCGGTACGTGGCTAATTCCCAGTTTTACAATTTCCTCAGCATTTTTTCTATCAATGCGTTTTTCTTCAAAATGGATGGTTCCATACTCCGGTTCAACCAAACCACTGATGGTTTTAAGTATGGTTGTTTTCCCGGCACCATTGGCTCCGAGAATAGTTACCAGTTGCCCTTCTTTTACTTCCAGAGATACACCGTGGAGCGCTTTGACTTTTCCATAATATGTTTCCACGCCAACGAGTTTAAGCATCCCCCGGATCTCCTAAAAATGCCCTGATGACATCCGGATGATTTTTAACTTCTTCCGGTTTACCAATTGCCAGGATGTTTCCAGAATCCAGAACACAAATCCGATCAGAAATACTCATGACCAAATTCATATCGTGCTCGACTACTAGAACGGTAATCCCCAGGTCTTCTCTGATTTCTGATATGATTTTGGCAATCTCAAATGTTTCCTGGTCATTCATTCCTGCAGCCGGTTCATCCATGAGTATCAGCTTGGGTTTTGCAACCAGGGCACGGGCTATTTCTGTCAACTTTTGAATTCCATAAGGCTGTCCAGTCATATATTTTTTTTCATAGTTGGCAATGCCCAGAAATTCTAATATCTCCAACCCCATGGCTTCTTCTCTAAGACGTTGTTTTCGACTCACCCAACGTTTTATAGTTGATTTTTTATCAATACGCTGGTGGGCACCCAACAGAATATTATCCAATACAGTCATAAATGGTACATTTTGCACATTTTGAAATGTTCTTGAGATACCTGATGTGATGATTTGATGAGGTTTTTTGTTTAGCAAGTTAATTTTATCGAAACTGATTGAACCCTTTTGTGGACGATTAAAACCGTTAATGCAATTAAATAAGGTTGATTTTCCCGATCCATTGGGACCAATTAAAGAAAAAATCTCACCTTCTTTTACGTCAAATGATACATCATCCAAGGCAACAACCCCGGAAAATTGCATTCGAATATTTTGAATAATTAAATCGGTCATAATAAAAAGCCCCCGATAGTTACCGAGGGCTTTTTATTTAAATTGTATTAATCTACCCAGTCGGTAATGACAGTTTGAACACCGTCTTTTACCTGAACCAAAATAACGGATTCAGATGCTGCATGATCTTTCGATGTATAGGTAATGGGAGGGAAAGCGCCTGATTCCCACTTGTTAAATGTTTCCATTCCTTTGATTAAGCGTTTCCGCGTTGGATTTTTACCTGCCCGTTCCAATCCTTCAACCAAGATTTTTGCTGTGATATAACCATAAAAATGGTACATACCCATATAGGCTTCCGGCACTTCATATTTTTTACAAAGTTCTCTATAACGCACGGCAGCCGAGGCATCGGAATTCCAGAGAAATGCAAAATTGGCTGCAATAAATCCTTCACCTGCCGGACCGGCGGCTAATGCAACACGATGATCCATCGTTGGACTGGTTCCGAAGAACTGGGGTAAATATCCCATGGCTGCGGCTGTTTTCATGACAATAATGGGTTCTTTGACAACTCCTGCAATAATAACATGGGTCGCTCCACCTTTCATCAGATTCCCAACCTGTCCTGCAAAATCAGTTGCGCCGCGTTGATAAGCTTCCTTCTGAATAGATACTCCCGTTCTGCCCTCAGCTTCTGCAGCGCCTTTTAATACATTCTGACCATAATCATCATCTTGATATATTAAACCAATTTTCGCATTTGCATCCTGTTCAAGAATATAATCCACCAGAATATTGGTCTGTTTATCATAGCCCGTATCTGTGTGAAAAATTAAATCACCAGCCGGACGGGATAAATCGGACATTGTTCCGGACTGAGTTGCCGGAGCAATCAGAGGAGTTCCTGTTTCTGCCAGGATCGGTCTGATGGCTTCGCACGGGGATGTGCCAATGACTTGATAAAGGCAAAATACCTGATCCTTTTCAATCAACTTTTTGGCGGCTGTTACCGCTTTTTGAGGATTATATTGGTGATCTTCTACCATCATTTTTATTTGACGACCATGAACACCACCCTGTTCATTAATATATCGGAAATAAAGGTTTGATCCTGCAGGTAATACTGCACCCAACTCTTTCATGGGGCCGCTCAGATCCTGAATATTTCCGATCAAAATTTCTGTATCGGTTACACCCGGCGCTTTAACTTGCTTGCCGCACCCGGTGAAGATGAGTCCTATTATTACTAACAATCCGGTGATTCGTTTCATTTTGATTCTCCTCTGTTTATGATATGGTAAATTTCTTTCGCGGGTTGAATGGAAAAATTTTCCAGTATATTCTCATTTTAAGCCACATACCGTATAATCCCAAGGGTTGGAATATAATAAAAATTAACATTATAAGACCGAAAATGAGTGACTGAATATCTCCGGCATCCGTATTAAAATAGAAGTGCACCCAATCTTTCAACTGGGGAACTATTAAATTATCCAACAGCACAATGAACAAGGTGCCTAAAACGGCTCCGTAGATGGAACTTGCACCACCTACCAAGACCATAATGATAAAATAGATGGATAAAAGCATATCAAAATGATCAGTGGAAATAAAGTGATTGGTATGGGCGAACAAGACACCTGCAAACCCTGCAAATAATCCTGAAATAAAAAATGACAGCATCTTATACTTTGCCAGATTCACCCCTGATGCTTCTGCAGCCTGTTCCGAATCACGGATTGCCATAAATGCACGGCCTATTTTTGATTTTCCGATTCTCCTGCCGATGATAACGGCCAGCACAGTAAAGGTGAAAATCATATAATAATTATCCCAATCTGATTTAATAGTATATCCGAATAAGATAGGAGAAGATACATCCAGCCCGCCAGCTCCCTGGGTCCATTCCCTGAAAGCAATGATTAGCCGTTTAACGATAAATCCAAAACCCATGGTGGTTAAACCCAGATACATTCCCGAAATTCGCAGGGCAGGAAACCCGATAATAAATCCAAATAATCCTGCAACGAGCGGTGATATGATTAACGATAATATAAAAGGTAGTCCTGCCTGATCAACTAAAATGGCCGATGTATAAGCGCCAATGGCTAAAAATGCGCCATGTCCCAGAGAGATTAACCCTGTATATCCACTCAGAATATCTAACCCTACGGCAAGAATTATGTAGATACCGGCAATGTTTAAAATAAATAAATAATATTTATAACTATAAGTCATTGATTTTAACAAAAAAGGCAGCAGAATGACAAAGGCAATCAGGATGGGGATCCAATACAGGTTTTCCTCTTCGTAGCGACCTTTCAAGATACGAGACCTTTGTAAAACATAGAGTATGAAGGAAAAAGAGTTAAAATTTGTCTAATAGAGGCAGGAAATGCAATTAATAGTCTAACTATTACCCGGTTGCGTATTAATCGAATGGAACTATTACAAACCATTACTATCACCCTATTATTTTCCCCTGTAAGAAGGGAAATGCAAAGGGATTTATACATTGTGAATTCATAAATTTGTCAAAATCTTACAAATATTTCGCTAATTATTTTCAATTTTTAAACCCCTCTTAAATACTCCCCTTCTAAAGGGGAGATGACAAAGGTTTGAAATTTAGATATTCGCTTTGATATGAGTAATGTATCCATACACCTTTTCATCAACAGTTTAATAATAATGAGTTTTCCCCTGTTCCGTATGAGGGAAGTCCTGAATCGGGGAACGAAAAGTAGGCGAATTTTAAGCTTATTAATTTTTGCAATTGGTTTTTCAAGGGTCTCTAAACCTTCTTTACTTTCTCTACACCGAAAAGACCGTCCGGTTTTATCATTAATACAGCGATAAGGACGATCCAGACAATAATATCATTCATTTCTTTAACCCAGGCGAAATGAAAAGATAAAGTTCCCATACTTATCGTTTCAATAATACCTAATATAACACCACCCACAATGGCGCCCCCGATGGAACCAAATCCGCCCAAAACGGCTGCAGGAAACGCTTTTAATCCTAAAAATCCCATGGATGTATCCAGTAAAGACATTCTGGGTGCGAGAAGTATTCCGCTGATGGCGGCAACTAAAGCAGAAAAAATCCAAACAAGAGAATGGACACGATTGATAGGAATACCCATTAATTGAGCCGCTACGGGGTCTTCTGAAGTAGCCTGCATGGCAATTCCCCATCGTGTTTTATTGAAAAAATAATAAAACATCACCACAAAAATCACTGCACTGCCGACAATAAAAATATCCAGAATTGAAATAACGATTCCACCGACGCTAACAATGGCGTCTCCAAAGGGTGATATGGGTAATAAACTCATGGGCCCGGCTATCATGGCGACAATCGCCCGTAAGATGATGGATAAACTGATGGTGGCAATAATAATGGAAAATATGGGTTCATCTTTCAAAGGACGGTTAATAATCAAATCCAGTATCCAACCGAATAACACGGAAAATAAAATACTGCCAACCAAGGCAACTAAAAATATCCACAGCGAGGGCTCTCCGGCTGACGAAATAAGTTTTGTTACAAAAAAGAAATTCACGTATGCCCCAACCATCATGAGTTCGCCCTGGGCAAAATTCACTACTTCAGTCGCTTTGTAAATGAGAGTAAATCCCAAAGCGATTAATGCATAAATACACCCGAGTGCAATTCCACTAATGGATTCTTGCAGGAGACCAGTGAATAAATCTGTCATGCGTAAAATACTAAAAGGATTGGCGGGAATATAACGTAAACAAAATTCTTGAAGAAAAAGAAAAGGTAGTCAATCTGATTATCTATATGCGTCACACTTATTGACCATAACCTATTTTATATTCATCGATTCTTTAATTTGGTTCAAATTGAGTTTTTACATGATCACCTTCCACAGGTTGAACTGAATATTTTTTAATCGCCCACAATACCCAACTGACGGCGGTGCTAAAGGCAATAACTGCTGATATCATCATGGAATACCAAACCCATTCAACAGGTCTATTTTGCACAAAAATGAAAAACCACGATAAAGGTGTAGCTACTAACAGGACTCGGATTAATGTTATGACCAATGTCGGCAACCCAAGGCCAAATCCTTGTAAGATTCGTCCGCAGGGCAGGGCTACGGAGATTAGGGGATAAACAATAGACATTAATCTTAAATAGGTTGTTGCTGTTTCTTGAATTAATCTATCGTGGGTGAAAATGGTCACAAGTTGTGGTGCTGCAAGAAACACGATCGTAGATGTTACTAAGGCAATCATAAAGGAGCGGCTTAATCCATAATAGATAATATGTTTCAATCTCCCAAAACGCTTTGCACCAAAAAACATTCCCACGAGGGTGGTCAAACCATAGGAAATGGATAATATGGGGAGAAAAACAACCATATCTATTCGGCCTGCAATTTGATATGCTGCGACAGTATCTGTGGAAAAAAAGACGAGTATTTTATTAAATACTAATTGACCTATGGACATAATGACCATTGAGATTGAAGCGGGCAACCCCACTTTAATAATGTCCCGAATAATGAAAAGAGAAGGTGAAAAATCCTTCATTCGAAATCGTATATATGAATGTTCTTTGACAAAAAGCATATAAATAAAAATGATAAAAACAATCAGTTGACTCAGCGCGGTTGCCCATGCCGCTCCGGCGACTCCCATATCAAATGTAAAAATAAAAATGGGATCTAAAATGATATTTAGCACCGTACCGAATGCAGCGACGGTCATGGGGAATTTTGTGTCTCCCTCTCCCACCAAGATTGATCTGAAAAATGCTGAAAACACCATAAAAGGTAATCCATAGCAGATGATTCGTAAATATGTCCAACTCATATTTATCACATCGGCAGTTGCACCAATTGAGAGAAGTATTTCTTTTCCCCAAATAAGACCAGCAGTGGTTATAACAAAAGAAATGATCAACCCCATGACTACAGCGTGTTCAGCACTATTATCAGCATTCATTTTGTCCCGTGCTCCAATAAACCTCGCTATCGAAGCCGTTACTCCTGAACCAAGACCCATAGTCAATCCAAGGACAAAAAAGAATAGAGGCATATTGAACGCCACTGCCGCGATGGCCAACCCGCCAATTTTTCCAATGAATATCATATCGACGATGGTGTACAGTGTTTGGATTCCCATGCCTGCCATGACAGGAATGGCTAGTTTCCAAATTGCTTTATCGGGGTTGTCTAAATATTCGTTTAATCGAGATTCTTGTTTTTCTTCAATGGTCATATCTATCTTAAATATTGTTGAAGGGCCAGATAACCGGAATAAGAAATGTTCCCATCAGCCAGAATGTTAGCGCTAAAGGTAATCCTACTTTTAAGTAATCAGAAAATTTATATCCTCCGGGACCATAGACCATCAAATTAGTTTGGTAGCCAATCGGTGTAATAAAGGATGCTGATGCAGCAAAACATACTGCAAAAATAAATGGTCTTGAGTCCAGCCCCAATTGAGCCGCTGCTGAAATGGCGATGGGCGTCATGATGATTGCCGTAGCTGCATTGGATGCTAATTCAGTTAATATGATAGTGACTAAATAAATTAATGAAAGCATCACAAAAGGGCGACTCTCAACAGATGCCATATTGGCTATATAGTTCAACATAGACGCTATGAGCTTTGCTGCACCGCTTTCTTGTATCACAATGCCAATGGGAATCAGGGCAGCAATTAATATGATCACTTGCCAATTTATCGAGTGATATGCTTCATTAGTAGTGACAACTCTTAAGACCAAGAGCAATATCATACCGATGAGCGCCCCTGTTAGAATGGGAAGAATCCCCAACGCCGCTAAAAAAACTGCCGCCATTACTACCGTTAAACTTACCCACCAAAACCGATGTTTTTTGAGGGATGCTTCAATTTCACCAAGAACAATAAAATGGCCGGATTCTGCCAACTCTTTTATTTTCTCACGGGGACCATACATTAACAATGTATCAAAGGAGCGTAAAATGACATGGGCTATTTTCCTGCGTAGAATACTTCCCTCACGTCTGACTGCCAGCACAAAACTTCCAAACCGACGTCGAAAATTTATTTCCATAAGACTTTTATCTATCAGATCGGATTGCTGTGTCAATAAGCATTCAACCAATAAATTTTCGTCACTTTCTAATTCCCCTTGAGTCAATTTTTCATCAGTGAGCATTGTGACTTTTTCCAATTCTTTCATTCGTAAAAAGTTTTCGACTGATCCTCTGACGAATAACACATCGCCGGAGTGAATGATTGAGTTACGAATATTGGAACTGATTATTTTACCATCCCGAATAATATCCAGCACAGTTATATCAAAATTCTTATTAATGGCTCTCATCATACAGGTTCGGCCAACAAGGGGTGAATCTTCTGATACTTTTAATTCAGTCAGATATCCTCCCATGTGATAGCTTTGGGTCAAGCTGGTCGTCACTGTCCTGGATGGCATTATAAGGGGGACAGCAAAAATCATATACACAAGACCGACTAATAATATGAATATTCCATACTTAGAAAATTCAAACATACCCAATGCTTCGGATCCTGTTGATCCTGTATAAATAGAATTCACAAGGAGATTTGTGGAAGTACCAACGAGAGTTAACGTTCCGCCAATAATGGCAATATAGCTTAAAGGCAGCAATAATTTAGATGGACTTAAATTGTAGTTTTTTGAGATTCGAATCGTTAATGGAATAAACATAGCAACAATCGCTGTATTATTCACAAATGCCGATGCAAACGCAACCGAAATTAAGAATACCGTTAAACCCAATAATTTTGATGTTTCGGTTAGCTTATTTAATTGAACAATGCCGTATTCCAAAATACCTGATTTTTGAAGACCATGACTCAAAACAAATAAGATCGCTATGGTCAAAACTGCCTGATTTGAAAAACCACTGATTGCTTCGTCAATCGTCAACAAACCTGTTACCATAAAAATGGATAAAATGGCTAAGGCAGTCACGTCAAGAGGAAATGTTTCCCTAACAAATAAGATGAGCATTAAGGCAATTAAGCCGAAAACAATAGCGATATCGACAGTCATTATATTCAGTTATGGATTTGGATATTAATCCATATCCAGTTGTTCTTCAGACAAATACTTTTCTGCGTATTTCAAATAGATTTTCTCTTGGACAAATAAATCAAATAGATAAGGATCTACATGGGCATCATTTTTCATAAAACCCATGATTCGCATAGCCATTGAAAGAGCCTTGCCTTCTTTGTAAGGCCGATCTTTTGCTGTCAATGCTTCAAAAACATCTGCAATGGCCATTGCTTTTGCCTGGATGGACATTTCATCATTTGTCAAACCAAGAGGATATCCCGTTCCATCTAGTTTTTCATGGTGTCCGCCGGCAAATTCAGGTACATTTTTCAGATGTTTTGGATAGGGAAGCTGCTGTAGCATGTCAATCGTATGGACGATATGGTCATTAATAATTTTTCGTTCTTCAGCGGTTAATGTTCCTTTGGCGATACATAGGTTTTTTATTTCATCATCAGATAAGAAATTTTTCTTTTCCCCATTATCATTCCATTGATATTCGGCAATTTTCTTCACGCGATCCTTCTTATCTCCCGACATGAATTCACCACCAACATTAATTTCTTTAACGAAGGTTCTATCATCATTCAGATGTTCTAATTGTTCTTTGTACGTGTCTCGAATGACTTTTAGAGCATCTTTCAGTTCTTTTTGAGAGAGAGATTGATTCTTTTCTATTTTAAGCTGCTGTTTCAGATAATTTATTTCGTAATCTCTTTTCAGTACCTCAAATCTGGTCTCCACTGTGTGGACTCGATCGTAAATCGTTTCCAGTTTTGTCGCCTTATCCACAACGTATTCGGGTGTGGCAACCTTTCCGCAGTCGTGAAGCCATGCAGCTATTTTTAATTCATATAATTCTTTTTCGTTAAAATGGATATCTTTAAAATGTTCATTTTGTGAATCGTTGACTGCTTCGGCTATCATCATCGTAATTTCCGGAACTCGTGAACAATGTCCTCCTGTATAGGGGGATTTAGCATCAATTGCCGATGCAATCAATTTGATAAAGGATTCAAATAATACTTCCAAATCTCTAATGAGGTTCTTATTGGTAACAGCCACGGCTGCCTGGCTGGAGAGGGATTCAACCAATTCTTGAATATCAGAGGAAAATGGAACCACTTCTCCTGTCTTTTTTCCCTGAGCATTTAATAATTGAAGAACACCGATAATTTCATCCTCATGATTTTTTAACGGTACAGTCAGAAAAGATTTAGATCTGTATCCTGTTTTTTCATCAAAGGCTTTCATCCCGGAAAAATCAAACCCTTCTGCTTCGTAAGCATCGGGAATATTGACAGTTTTACCTGTTAATGCCACGTAAGCGGCGATCATCGTTTCGTTGGGTTCACCATCATCATTATACAATTTTATCGGATAAAACGGAATATCCTTCCCGGATGTGCCACCCATGTGAAAATTGAGTGAATCGGTCATCATTATTTCAAATCGCAAACTATTATCATTTGTTCTCATGTATAAGGTGCCGCCATCTGCATTGGTAATACGCTTCGCTTCTAATAATATTTTTTCCAAGAGAATATTCATATCCTTCTCTTTGGATAATGAAAGTCCAATATCTGAAAAATTCTTGATTTGCTTTTCTAAGTGAGAAATATATGTTTTAATCCCACGCGGTGCTTTCTCCAGAAGGTTCAACAATTCAACTCGGGACAGCTCAAATTCTTGCCCATTATTTATGCTATTCTTTAAACTCATTTAGATTACCCCTAATAAAATTTTTTAAAGTTACGCCAATGTTTGTTTACGCTCCATAGTATATTTCTACTTGTTTCATCAAATTTATAAGATTATTTTTTGTCATTACTGGGGAGCTCATCATGAGACAAAAAACCTTTTTCATTATCACACTATTTAGTATCAACATATTATTTGCAGGCGTCACGGGCAAACTGGTTGGTAGAATTACAAATTCTACCACTGACGAACCGCTCATTGGTGTGAATATTGTTTTAAAAGGGACAGCATTCGGTGCAGCCAGTGATGAAAAGGGTGATTATATGATTTTAAATATTCCTGCAGATACTTATACAGTAATGGCTTCTTACATTGGTTTCAAAACAACATCAGTAACAGATGTACGCATTAACGCCGATCGTACTTCCACAGTTGATTTTTTACTGGAAATATCTGCTGTTGAAGGTGAGGAAGTTATTGTAGAAGCTGAACGTCCAGTCATCGTCCGAGATCAAACGGCCACAACTACAACGATTGAGGAAGAGGATCTTGAAAATATGCCCATCAATTCCTATAGTGATATCATTGATAATGTCGCGGGTGTGATCGAAAATGATAATGGTGGCGGGGATGATGGTATTCATATCCGTGGAGGCCGTTCTGGTGAAACGGCCTATCTGGTAGACGGTTTTTACGTTAAGGATGTTATCAACGGCGGTATGGCCACCGATGTAGCCCGCGGAGGCATTTCTGAATTGTCCATAATTACCGGATCATTTGACGCAGAATATGGCCAAGCTATGAGCGGTATTATTAATATCATTACGCGGGAAGGGGGCGCTGAATATGACTTGAGTTTTCGCGCTTCAACAGATCAATTAGGTGAACGCAATAATTGGAATACAGGTAAAATTGAAGGAACTGTCAGTGGGCCTGTTATTCCTACAGTACCAAATCTGGCAACATTTTTTATTTCTGCAGATCGCAACCGGACGGATGGCCGATTGAAAAATAATTACCTCCCTTGGGATGTATTAACAGTGGATGAAGATGATGATGGTGTTTATGATGCTGGTGAAGAATGGGTTGATGTTATGAATGACCAATATGATTTTGGTGAATCATTTGCTGACAACAATAATAATGGCATGTGGGATCATGCCGTATATGACACTTTGGGGAATTTAATTTCAGAGGCAGAAACATGGGAGGATATTGCAAATGGTGTTTACGATGAAGGCGAAGAATTTACAGATGAAAATGGGGATGGAGTACGTAATGGGGATGTGTATGCCTTATCTGATATAGATGGTGATGGAAAAGCAGAGGTGTTAAAAAAAGGGGCTAAAGAAGTAAGTGCTACTTACAATTGGACTGACAGAGTAATGGGTAAACTCGTTCTGCGTCCAATCCATAACTTGAAAATCACTCTAGGAACAAATATCCAGAATAACGAATATCGCGGATTCAGCATGGATTATCGCCAACTTCCGGAACGAAATGCTGTCAATTGGCAGGAGAGCAAACTCGTGTACGGAAGACTAAACTATGCTTTCTCTGAAAGCATGTTTGCTACATTTTCTTATTCAAAAAATAGAGTAGATAATTGGACGGGCCCTAAAGTGTCCGGCGAAAGATTCTTAAATGGTAACCACGAACTATTTTCTGATACGTTTACAATACCTGATGACTGGGATAATTCAGTATTTGAACCTGGATCAGAATTTACTTGGCTCAGTTATTATGCTGAACCGTATAATGATGTTGATGGGGATGGCGCATATACAGTGGGGATTGATCAATATGAAGATATGAACAATGATAATGAATATAGTTGGGGAGTATTTACTAATCTTCGTGAAGGAGATGCATATGATAATACTTCCAATTATGAGTTTTACGGCAGCTATCCCATTGTGAATAATTTTGGAGATACAACCAGGATGGGTTTTTCAACGTATCATAACTATTTTAATGATTATTCTGAGACAGTTCAGTATGAGAGCGCTCTTACTTGGCAGATCAATAAAGTTCATCAAATTAAAACAGGATTTTCCCAGAAGAATCATACATTATTTAATTTTTCAGCAAGCGGGGTTGGCGGCGGATATTATGGTAGTAGTTCTGATGCCTCGTTTATCCTTTGGGAAAAAGAACCAGTTGAGTCTTCATTCTATATTCGCGATAAAATGGAATTCAATGACCTTATTATTAACCTGGGATTACGTTACGATGTCCTTGATCCTAAAAGTGAATATGCCGATCCTACAAAAAACCTTGGGTATCGATACAATGGTGAAGTCTATGAAACGAGTGATTTAACATCCATAGATTTTGATGCGTTTGCTGCTGGAGACGTGGAGTGGGGTTATATTGAAGAGGATGGTTCCTTCGGATCTCCGGATAAAGCGACCGTAAAAACCCAGTGGAGCCCTCGAATTGGTATTGGATATCCCGTAACAGAAAATACTGCATTCCATTTTTCCTATGGTCATTTTTTCAAGTACCCTGATTATGAATATATGTACGACTATTCCAATTCGAATGGTATTGGAGGGGAAGGCGTCCCTGGAGGTCTTTCAAATGTCAGTTCCCAAACATTATTTGGAATGTTCGGTAATTCAATGTACCCCTTTCCATTTAACCTGGGTGATTGGTATATCCCTCCTGTTGGCTCACCCAATATTAAACCAGAGCGCGCTATTCAGTACGAATTTGGATTGAGAACACTCGTGAATCCAGAATTCTTGTTGACATTGACTTTATTTTACAATGATCGCCATGATTATATATCAGCCAATATTTATGATGCAGATCCTACTGAATATGCCATTTTTGAAAATATGGATTATGCTAACTCTAAGGGGTTTGAATTGGGTTTGCAGAAATTAATGACCCAAAATTTCAGTTGGGAAATTTTTTACTCCTATTCCCGATCTGAGGGTAATACGGGAAATGAAGAATCGGACTATTGGGCGGCATATTACGCATCAGTGTACGGTGACCACCCGGTTCACAGAACGATTACCATGGCTTGGGATCAACCTCACACTCTGAATATGCGGTTTGACTTTCAACATCCAAAAGGATTTGGCTTAAACATGTTGGGAAATATAGGAAGTGGCTTGCCTTATACACCAACAGATGCCCGGGGCAGGAATATTGATGATGAAAACTCCGGGCGTATGCCGTTTACAGCTACTTTTGATGCCAAGGCCTACTATGATATGAATATTAGAAATATGGCTAACATTCGTTTTTATGCAGACATAACCAATTTGTTTGATCGACAAAATATATTGAATGTTTTTAATAACACAGGCAAGCCAGATGAAAGTTTAAATCCCAATAGTTCACCTATGTGGATAAATCGACCGTATTATTATAGTCCGCCAAGGCATATTGAATTGGGAATCAACGTAGGATTGAGGTGATGATGAAAAAGATTATTTTATTTTGTGTAACCAGTGGATGTTTATTATACTGTGTTGAAAGGACTGATCTCTCGAAGATCGACTATTATAACAGAGTCATTGCACCGAAATACGACAAAAAGATTATTCCCGATAGATCACAAAAGGTTTCTTCTTACGATGACAGAAAACGCAGTGTTTTGGATAAAGGGAATTTGACACTCCGTTTATCCAATGCCGCTATTTACGGGTATGACCGCTGGGGGTTGAATCATGAATACCCAGCAGGGAGTATGATAAAAGACGGCTGCTGTACTTATTATTGGACAGCTTCACCTATGGTCGGTGGACTCATCAATGGAGAGCCATCTGTCGCAGTAGGTGTCCGAGGTTCCGTGCGTGATAGTGAAGAAGAATTTGAGCCGTTATCGGGTTATGATGCAGGCACTGTTGACGCCGAGCTCAACATTGGTATTGCTTTTAGTGATATGCCCGAATCATGGCCAGCGACTTGGCCTCGGGAAACGGATAATACAGGAACGTACGCTTCTGTTATCTATGACATTGAGGGCAACAGCGATACACTCTATTTTCCCGGTGTCGAACCGGAATTGGGTCCGGATGGTTTTCCCGATGCGCCATGTGGTGTTGGCGTACAGGCAGAACGGGAAGCTTATTTTGTAGTGACGGACAATGATCCGACCGAAGGAAATACATTCGCCAGTAATACTGGCGTGGGCCCTTTAAATGTTCGATTTGATGTGTGGGTGCTGAACTATTCACTTTCGTTTGGTAACGATGGACTTATTTTTATTCAGCAAATGACCAACGTCGGGAAAGATACTATAAAAGACTGTTATGTTGGGATTGCAGGTGATCCTGATGCGCCTGAACAAGGGGGCGCAGAATGGACTGATGATTTTGCATTATTTATTCCCAAAGGCGATTCACTAATAGCCGAAAAATTGGTGGATACTACTGATGCTCACCTTCTTTCCAATTTTGCATTGGTCTACGATGGGGATGATGCTTCTGAAGGATTTAAATCCTCTGGTGTTGGCTGGATTGGATTAAAATTTCTTGAGTGTACAAAATATAACAGTAATGGGACTGATTCTTCTTATGATGTTTCCAATTTTTACACCTACGAGTATAGTCAGGACTCTCAGAGTGATGCTCAGGCTTACACTGAACAAATGCAGCATGGAATACAAACTCCCCATAATATTACACCGAATGTGAATGATATTTATCAAAAACCCTATTCCTATGGTCCGGATATTACCTGGGTTATAAATGCAGGTCCTTTCGATGTTGCTCCGGGAGAACAAGTTATTTTTACTTTTGCTGATTTTGTGGGAATTAATGAGGCTGATTTAATTAGAAATGCCAAATTATTCCAATCATTATATGATAACGATTGTGCCACACCTAAACCACCCGAATCACCGGTTGTCCAGGTGATTGAAGAGGACGGTCGAGTCGTACTATTTTGGGACGATCGCAGTGAAAATTCTATAGACCCTGTTACATTAAATAATGCATTCCAAGGGTATCGTGTATACCGCAGCATGGACCGTGGAAATAGTTGGGGAACAGTTGTCACAGACCTCAATGGTGACCCCACAGATGTGTATAAACCTTTAGCTATTTATGACAAATCCGATGGTATAGCCGGATCCTATGTCATTACAGACCCGTTGATATATTACGATCTGGGGTCTGACGCAGGTCTACAATATTCATTTGTTGATAATAAACTTATGAATGGATATGAGTATTGGTATGCTGTTTCAGCTTATGATGGTCCTGATGATTGGGCAGGTTCTCCTGTTGATCCTCTTGAAAATTCCAGATCGAAAAATGCCTATGCAAACGATACTGACAATACAGTTGCTGCTATACCCCAAAAGAGGGCTGCTGGTTTTGACATTGGGTCATTTACCCCAAATCATTCCTCCGGAGAATCTGATGCCGTAGTAACGGCTGTTTCAGCTATTCCTTCAACCTTGGAATTCCTTGGCCTGCCAGTTACACCAGATGATTTCACTAGCAAGGGACATACATATACTATCATGTTTGGAGACACAGTTTTGTTTGACACCACCGAAGTCACCAGTGATAGTAGTTTCACCACAATCGATACTGTTGAGTCAAACTACTGGTCGGTTTATGATGTTGATGATATGGAAATGGTAGTTCCGATGGATACTTCAGATATTAGCGCGGGAATTCTGACTCACATCATTGATGGGTTTATTCCACTTTTTTCAAATGCTGCATGGAATATATTGGGATTTTCAACCGCAGAAACAATTATGGATAATGATTCCAGTACGATCATTGCCTTCGGTGGTCTTTATTCCGGTTCCACAGATGGAACATTTGCCGGATTTCTGGAAAATATTCCGGTGAATCAACCTGAGGGTCGACCTGATCTCACGGAACTTCAACGAGACCTGGAATTCAGATTCGGTGAAAATTCGATTGCATGCTATTTTAACTCTACGCTTACATTAGTCGATACGATAGCTTTACCATTCTCAATCTGGTCAGTGGAAGAGAATAAACAGATTGGATGTTTAGTCTACCAAGCTGCCGGCAGTAAGCCAATTATTGAAGAAATAACTGATCAACCTGGTGTTTATGAATTCACAAAAAATGTTTTTCTCATACCCATTTACGAAGATTATAATGCTGATGTGACACATCTGTCATCATTTGATTATGCAGCAGATGCTGCTCTATTCGGTTGGATGATGAAATTCAATAAAAGTAGCACACAATTTGAGTCGGGGAATATTTTCAGTGTTACCTTTCAAAATCCCTTGCTTCCCGGAGAGGACGTTTATACCATAACAACTGTTGCTGATGATTATGTCCTGGATAAGGGCGCCCTAGATAATATATTGGTCGTTCCCAATCCGTATAGATCAATATCCGGTTATGAATCAGTGGCTTATAAAAGAGAAATACAATTCCAAAACCTACCTCAAAAATGTGTCATACGAATTTATAATACTGCGGGTGATTTAGTCCAAATACTCAAACATGACGAAAGTAGTAACGGTTGGCGGGGTCCCAGCATCGAAGCATGGGATTTACAAACATACAATTTTCAGGAAGTCGCATTCGGTGTCTATATCTTTCATGTGATTTCGGATAAAAAAGAATTCATAAGCAAATTCGCGGTGATCAAATGAAGAAAATACTACTTATTTCCACGTTTGTGGTTGGGATAGCCAGCGCACAATTTGATAATGTTAGTACATCCGCTGCTAATTTTTTAAAAATTGGAGTCGGCAGCCGAGCTGAAGGAATGGGAGGTGCTTATACAGCCCAGGTTGATGATGCATCTGCCTTATACTGGAATCCAGCCGGAATTGCTCACTTAACGTCGCCACAAATTCAAATCAGTAATTTTAACTGGATTGCAGACATGAAACATAGCTATTTGGCTGCAGTTTTTCCCGCTGGTAAACTTGGGTCGATTGGTATCAGTCTTATCTATTTCGACATGGGTGAAATGACAAAAACAACGGAATTGTCTACCGATGGTGAGGGAACGTTTACCGCTAGTGATTTTTCCATTGGATTAGGGTACGGGAAAAAAATAAGTGACCATTTTGCGGTCGGTGTACAAGCCAAAATAATAAAAGAAACCATTTCATTCTCATCCGCTTCTGCTTTTGCCATCGATGCCGGATCCCAATACATGACCGATTTTTATGGCTTGCGCATTGGCATGGCCGTCTCGAATTTTGGAACGAAAATGCGTTTATATGGGACAGATAATAAAACAGACGTAGTATCAAATACTTTTCCTGGAGCACCGAGCGCTGTTGCTAATTTAAAAACAGATGATTGGTCATTACCCATGGGATTTCGCTTTGGACTGTCCATGACACCCATTGGCGAAAAGGGAGTCATAAAACAAAACTTGACAGAAGTAACCATAAATTGGGAGTATTATGATCCTCGTGATTATAATCCATATTATGTTCTGGGCACAGAGGCTAAAATTTTGAATGTATTTTTTCTTCGCACCGGAATACAATTCAAATTCATGCAATTTAATGATGACTTAAGCGATGACACTGACCCTGCGGAATTTCAAAATGCTATCGAAAGTGAAAATGGGTTTGGATATGTTTCCAATATGGCTTTTGGTTTTGGAATCGATACTGAAAAATTATCCTTCGTCCCAATCAAATTACAGGTGGATTACTCCACCTCCAGTTTAGGATTACTTGGTACAGTTAACCGCCTTACCCTTAGTTTAAACTTCTGATACTTTTGGTAGTGTAGAGGTTCAAAAGAAGAGCCTTTATTATATCAAAACCTACCTAAAGATTCAGCAGAATCTCCGTAATTTTCTTCATGGACTTAACTAGAGAATCCATGCAAGATCTGATTCAAGGATTAACAGATGAATCTCCCGACGTTGAACAACTATTTGATATTGGGCACACATTGGTTCGTGAAAAAGTTGACCGGAGAGTAATCCATACATTCCTTGACCTCGGTCATTTACCACAAGTGAATTCATCAGTTGTTACACAAAATCGGATTGATGACTGGCTTAATCTTCTCATAGAATTAATTACAATATCGAATTATTCGTTCGGTCATTTGTTTTATAACCGAGCCCGGCGATACAAAGATAATGTGCTTTTTAGAAAATTTCATAAAACTCAACTGAATGTATTTACTTATGATGAAGTATGGAATGAAGTATTAACGATAGCGAAAGCACTCACACTTGAAGAAGATTTAACTGGAAAACCAATTCGAGTTGGAATTTTAACACCAAATTCTTATTTCGGTGCACTGATAGATATGGCATGTCTTTCTTACAATTTTGTCAATATTCCGATTCCGGCTAATGCTCCGGATCATGATATTGAATTCATCATCAATCAAAGTGGAATAACCCATGTTTTTATTGGTGGAGAAAAACAATCTTACTGGTATGAATATTTACAAGCTGCAATACCAAACCTAACCTTGATTATTTTCGGTTCGTCTCGCTGGAATTCCTTCATCTCAAATCATACAAAAATTGATCCATTAGTCGTCTTAAAAAGAATCAATCGAGTTGATTTAAATAACGAGGCTACTATTATGTATACATCCGGGACTACAGGGGAACCAAAAGGCATTATATTTACACAGAATAATTTTATTATCAAACGCTTTGCCCGCGCATTGGCCTTACCGGAAATTGGTTCAAATGAGTCCTTTTTATGCTACCTCCCGCTCTACCATACATTTGGCAGATTTTTTGAGCTGCAAGGCAGCATTTTTTGGGGGGCGTCCTATACGTTTGCTCAAGATACTTCTTTTAAGGCGCTGCGGAAAAATTTTGTAAACATAAAACCGACTGTTTTTATCAGTGTTCCCCGACGATGGACTCAACTATATGAAACCATACAGTCAGCATTACCGGATGACACAATTGATAACCATTCGATAAAAAAGGTAGTTAATAAAGTGACTGGCGGCTCCTTAAAATGGGGTTTATCAGCCGCAGGGTATCTTGACCCGGATATTTTTCAATTTTTTCAATCAAATGGCGTTAATCTTTTAAGTGGTTACGGTATGACGGAAGCCGCCGGGGGGATTACAATGACGCCTCCGGATAATTATTATAAAGATTCAGTTGGAAAGGCATTACCCGGTATCAAGCTTCGCCTTTCAACAGAGGGTGAACTTTTGCTCAAAGGTCCTTATCTTTCTGAATATTACTATGGAGATCCCATCGTTTCAACATTACAAAAAGGGTGGTTTCACACCGGGGACATTTTTACTGAGAAAAATGGCCATTATTATATACAAGATCGAAAAAAAGAAATTTACAAAAGTGCATCCGGTCAAACAATTACGCCCCAAAAAATAGAAAATATGCTAAAGGAATTTGATGCGATTGAATCGGCATTTCTCATTGGTGATCGAATGGATTATAATACTGTATTAATCTACCCAAGTCCCAAATATTTAGATGCTCATTTCCCCGACAGAAGTCCTGGCGAAATCAGATCTTCTATCGGAGCGCTCATTCAGTCTGTGAATGGTTTTTTATCAAGTTATGAGCGTATGGTCAACTTTGCCGTCATTCCCAGAAATTTTACGATTGAAAATGATGAACTCACACAAAAAGGAACGTATAAGCGGAAAAACATTCTCAATCGATGGTCTAAAGTAATTAAACAAATGTATTCAATTGACCAGACGGAATTCGATATAAACGGAAATCGGCTATTGATTCCTAATTGGTTTTTTAAGAAATTGGAAATTATACCCCAGGGTATCCAATTAAACCGCCGGTATTTGATTATAAAATCCTTAAATAAAAAATGTAGATGTACATGGAGAGAAAATCATCTTCATTTAGGTGATTTCATATATAATGTTAACCGGGATTATATAAATCTTGAGCTGATACTACTTGATCCAAGATTATGGATTGGAAATCAACAATTAATTGATTTTACCGGACATATCGTTTTTGATTTAATTCATTTTAAGAAATCAAACGAAGTATCAGTCGCTGAAATGATTATTAAATCACCGATACAACCAATTGTTGCTGATGCAACACTCCCTGTTAAATTGCTGCATAATGCAGTTTTAGACCTGTTGCAACATAAACTATCTGGGTTGGGATTGATAAATATAGCGTTTGATAATGGTGATAATCAGATAAGAAGAATTGGCATTGATATACTTGAACGAATGATTCGTGAAGGGAATTTAAGATTCTCTCAAAAGATTTTTAATTTCATTATTCCTTATATAGATGAATCCGTTTTTCTAACGAACTTAAGGATATTATTTGAAAATTTGCATAAATCTAAAAAGCTCGAAACATGGGAATTAGATAAAACCAAGCTGAAGCATATCCATGTGGAAGCAATTCTTTTAAAGCTTGCTTCCATCAGAAAACGAAATACTCATGACTCTACCATTTGTCCTTTTATCGAACTGCTGTTTCAATTATGTACAGATCTTGTTTTGCTTCATCCAATATATTTTTCTTTTATTCGACATGAATTAACCAACTGGATAGACCTATCGATAAATCCAGAATTAACTCACCACGCTGAGTTGAGTTTACAATTGTTGAATGATCGATTTGTTGCGATGATACCCACATTAAAATCAAATGCAAATGATTGGAAAACGAGAATACAATTTGAACCTTCAATTAAAACAGATCAACAAACTTACCTTATCAATTTATTTCAAAAACAATCGGTTATTTCTTCAACAATATTTATTCTTACCGGAGGTAGAAATGTCCACCTTTCTGATATTGATAATGAAGGAATTTGGATCAAAGAGCTAACCAATTATAATGGATGTGTTCGATACAGAATCCTTTTGACTTTGGTCGATGGATCAGCATTTAATTTCATTATTTTGCATTTACCAAATATGACCAAAAAGGAGATAAATAATATATCAAACCGTCAAATATTAATGAGTTCCGGCATTGATAATACCAACCTAACGAATAATTTTATTACATATTGGGCTGACCAAAAAACCATCATCTCTGAGTATGATCGTGGTTCTGACGTTTATTGGGTTTTAAAAAGCAGAGAAAATGAAATAAATAACAACAAATTGCGTGATAGATGGGATATGCGCTGGCTTCATTTTGGATGGAGCGGTTTGCAAGGATATGTGGATTTTATGGCAAAAACAGATTTCAAATTTACCTTGGAGAATCCCTCCATGAAGAATGTGATTGTTTCTGAATTTGATAATGCAACACACGTGCGATTGATACAAACATTCAAAACACTCAAAATAAATTCTCTTTTAGATGCAATAATAACCCTATTTGAAAAACTTATTATTTCAACCGAAAACCGGTTTCAAGGATTGAATCATGTTATGAAATGGGACGTGATCTTTACCTGCATATTGCAAACGTCAGGACCAAAGAATGGGTTATCCATATTAAAAGAAATTAGTCGTGAACTGAAGAATAATGAAATTCATGGTCTCAATACCAAAGTCATTCAAAAATACATCGAGGAAGTTTCAACGTATGGATATTTACCGAAACCGGTCGTTTTCGCCGCTCTTCGATTTCAACGATGGATGGATTTAAATAATAACGCGACGATCCAAGCACAAAGTGAAATTCTTCAAGAATTATATAAAGATTATAAATTGTATGAATTGCACGAAGAATATCCATACATCCGGATTCGATTTTTTCTAATGACGTGTTTTCTAAATCATGACAGTGACTTCGTGAAAGAACTACTTCATTTATCGTCAGAATTATTTAAGTCCACAATGAATAATGAGGAAGTGGAATCAAGAATACGTGCATTAATAATTGATCCAAATTGTTCGGAGAAGGATGTACATTTCTTAACTCGATTAATTTATCAGCATGTAGAACCTTCAGATTTCACTGAATTAATCCTTCACGATACCGGAATGTATAAACATGAATTAATTGTAACTATTAAGGATAAGGGAGATAACTCGTTTACGATACGACCTCCATATAAACCAAAAGAATTGGCGTTATTTCATGATTTACTATTATCGAACAATTTGCATGCGAATTTCACTGAAGAACATCAATTCTTATTAATGTTTTCATCCAGTAAAAAACAATGTGGAGGTATTTATTGGAAAATCATTGATGACCAAACAGCTCATTTGGAAAAAATTGCAATTACTGATAAATATCATAAAAATGGATTGGGACAAAGACTGTTAAATGAATGTTTGGAACGTTTAAAAATGAACCATATACATTTCGTAACAGTCCCATTTATGAAATCGGAATTTTTCCAATATCATGGATTTAAAACCAATCCCAATTTTGCGGGATTAGTAAAAATTCTTTAGTGTTATGTTAAATGTGTCATGTGAAAATAGTCAATGAATTTTTGGCGATAACAAGGCGAATATTTTTATCATTGCCGGAAGATATAGTTAAAATATTCAACAAAGTTATTGGCTAAAACAGCCAGACTTGGCTGCGCTATTACTACGGCATCAAATAGCCGTCTGACGGTCGTATGAAAATAATTAACATTACCACGGGACTTGAGTTAATAATCAAAAAAAGGAGGAGTTTTGACTTAAGGACAGGGGATTTAACGCCGTCGTTCTTAACTCCCTGCCCACTCCAACAAATATATCCAAGGGCGGCGGGAACGCTCCTTCGTCGCTAATAAGTTAAGTCTGATTTATACAACTAACCATCGCCATATTAATAATCCATTGGTTGACATGACACTAATATAACATTAAATACACCATGACACCGGTGAAGGATACATACAGCCAAA
>CAZBEY010000023.1:0-20170 GCA_964491015.1 uncultured bacterium
GCCTTTGCAATTGATCCAATAATTTCTTTCATGTTAATTGTGTTTTTATTATCTTGATAAACTAATTAAAAATTCAATCGTGGACGAAAAACCCTGTATAATATTGAGAACACGAGATATTGATTAGCATTTTAAAAAGTTATTTCAAATAAATCCGCTCTGTGCGGCCGTGGATGCTTGTTGCCAAGACATAAGGCGTTGTATTGATTTGTTGAGCAATTTCTTCCATGTGTAATGAATCACCATTGCCTTCACCAAATAAGAGCACTTCATCGCCAATAATAACATCCTCATCGCCAAAATCTACCATGAACTGGTCCATGCATATTCTTCCGGTAATCGAATGTCTCTTCCCCCGATATATAACATAACCACCTTCATACCAGGAACGGGGAAACCCATCGGAGAATCCGGTTTGAATCACACCAATCGTTGTTTCTTTTTTGGATTCCCAAACACAACCGTATGAAACTTTCGTTCCGGCTTTAACTCGTCGAGTATCTACAATCGGTCCGCGAAATTCCATAACTGGTTTAATATCAATATTGCTCGGAACTTCATCCGACGGAAATGCCCCATAAAGAATCATACCAACACGAACAATATCGAATTTGGAGTTTGGGAGGTTTAAAGCAGCACCGCTATTTGAGAAATGTCGATACTTGAAATGAAATCCCATTTCTTTAGCTCGAGACAATATATGATTAAATTGATCTAGTTGCCACTGGGCATAACTTAAATCGCCTTCGTCTGCCGTAGCAAAATGACTGTAAAGTCCCTCACACCTTAAATATGGCTCATCAACAATCTGCTTTAGAACATCATTGACATTTTCATAGGAAATACCCAGACGGGTCATTCCAGTATCAACTTTCAGATGGAAGACTGGGCACTTTCCAATATTATTATAAACATCTTTTAATAATACAAAATCGTCAAATCCGGACATATTCAATACAATATTTTGATTGATTGATTCAGTCAAAATATCTTTTTGTATCCGGGAAAATACTAGAATATCTGAATTTATTCCAGCCTGTCTTAATTCCACTGCTTCCTGGAATGTAAATACAGCAAAAAATGTACACCCCACGTTTTCCAGTGCTTTTGCACACGGAATCGCTCCATGACCGTATCCATTGGCCTTGACAACCGCCATGATTGGAGCATCGCCTAAATGCTGTTTTATGATCCCATAGTTATGGACAAGTCGATCAAGATGAATATATGCTTTTGGTCCAACCATGAAAAACGATTTTAGTTAATGAAGGCTTTTTAAAGCCCTTTTAATGATTATATGTTTCACTTAAAAACATTTTCAACGTTGAAAAATCAGAAAAAATCTTTGTGGCGCAGGACATTATCCATCCGCTAAATTCTTCCAGGGGGACCTGATTCACAAGATAGATCGGCTTTTTGATGGTATACGCCATGGTCACCTCTCCATGGGTACCGCCACCAATGAATACATCCCGATTCCACAAACAAATTACATAATCCGCATTATTCATAACGTTGTTCAAATCCAACTTAATAGCTTTTCTAACAAATTGAATGAATCGGTCTGGATCAGATGTTTTCCAATCCCGGTAATTATGAGCATTATTTTTTTTTACCAATTCATTTGAAGTTATCACCGGATCAATCACGTTATGATTTAATTCTGATTTTAACCATTGGGTAAGATCACCTCTCCAATCCGCTCCCTCATCAACGGCATTTTCCATGGCTCCACTGAGATAGGCGATCACTGTCTCATTTTCCTTTTTAAAATAATACCATTCAAATATATTAACAAAACGATCGTTATAACGGGTATAATTGAATTGAAATAATTCATTGAGTTTTGAAATATCATAGATCGTCCAGCGATACCAATCATCGTTAATGGAAAATAGCGGAAAATATTACCCAAAGTAACCGGATAAAATTCGAGTTCAATAAATAACCCACAAGCAAACATAGAAATTATGAGAACGACCAAAACTGTATAAACAAAAACAGATATTCGCTCTGTTAGTAATGAAATCAATATGACAATAGTTCCAAAAAGAACTGCAAATAATAATGAATAAAATATGGTTATAAGACCGTGAATAAACCCAACCGAATGGGGAAAAATTGAACTGTATATGATCATTCCGATTATGAGTGTAAATACAACTTCAATAAGAGAGCTCACTAAAATACCTACAACAATAAATGATTTTCTTAAGGGTGATGATACCATTGGGATCAACACCTTATGATGGATACGTAGATCAAAGAAATCCCTGTAAATCAATGGGGTAATCAGAATGGCTGCCATAAACATGAAAAGTCCCGGCATGACCCATATTTCGTACGGGAGTCCATTGATACTGCGGATAATGATATTTTTTATTCCAAGTACGGTAACAATCGTTAAAACACTCGGGATAATCAATGATAAGGTGACGGCAGATATTATTCGATTCCGTATTAACCACCATCTTCTGAGAAGAAATGCTCTCATTCGTTCATTCCTTTCTGAGCAAAGGCTGAATCCAATAAGTCTTGTAATGATAGTTTTTGAATGGATAAATCCTTCATTAAGGCACCGGCGCATGCGTTTAAAACTTCAAAAAATACTTTTCTTGATCGGCCATAAAAATGGCATGTATTACCCACTTTTGTTGGATTTACAACAGTATGGACACCGGATAATGTTGCAAATATATCATCAGATAGTGTCTCAAACTCTATTGCGAATTGATGGTATTCCAGTGTGCTTTCCAGCAATTTATCTAAACTGCCGTCCAATAGAACCCGCCCTTCGTAAATAACCATAATACGGTCATTGGCTGCCTCTACTTCCGGCAAAAACTGACTAGAATAGACTATCGTTTTACTTCCTTTTAATTTTCGAATTAAATCCCATGTGAGTCGCCTGGAAGGAGCATCCATAAATGCAGTTGGCTCATCCATTATTATGATTGTCGGGTCGTGTGCCAGCGCTCGGATAATCATGGCTTTTTTCTGAATACCGGGCGGAATATTACCTGCCAGGGAATACATAAAATCTCCCATATCCAGCGCTTCTCCATACTGATGAATGCTTGACTCGATATTAACCTTTTTCAAATCGTATAGAAGTGCATCAAAAATGATATTCTGTTCTAATGTTAACCAAGGATCAAGATCAACTTCATGAGGAACAAAAGCGACTGCTTGGCGGGTTTCTAAGCGTCGTTTATTTGTATCAAGCCCATGAAGAAAAACAGATCCATAATTTGGATTCTCCAGACCGGCCAGAACTTTTAACAATGCCGATTTCCCCGCATCATTGTCACCGACCAATGCAACCAAAGTTCCTTTTTCAACTCCGAATGTCAGGTTGGCAAGAACGGTCTTATCCCCAATGAGTTTACCGACTTTTTTTAGTGTGATGCTTGCTTCCATTTATTTCTCAAATTATGTTATGTTGGTAGTATCCCATCTTCCATATTCCATCTTTCATCCACCATTTAGTGTGCTTCAAACCATGATTTTCCAATGCCGCAATCCACGATCACCGGAATATCAAGAGAGAGTGCCGCTTCCATCTTTTCAACAACCATTGATTTTAAATCATCCAATTCATCTTCTAATACTTCAAAAAGTAATTCATCATGAATCTGTAAAACCATTTTGGACTTCATGTTAGACTTTTTCATCTGTTTATGAATATTTATCATGGCCAATTTTATCATTTCAGCAGCCGTCCCTTGAATGGGCATATTAATTGCCATGCGTTTAGCAGCTTCTCGATGCATGTGGTTATCGCTGTTAATATTCCATACGGGTCTTCGGCGTCCGAGCATTGTTTCAACGGAATGGGTTTCTTCTGCATGAGTGATCGTGGTTTCTATATAATTTTGGATACCGGAAAAACGTTCAAAATACTTCTCAATTATCATTTGTGATTCAGATCTTGGAATAGACAATTCCTGACTCATACGAAATGGTCCGGCTCCGTACATAATCCCAAAATTAACTATTTTTGCCACACGGCGCATTTCCGGTAAAACGTCCTCAAGTGGTACGCCATAAATATCGCTGGCTGTACGAGCATGGATATCTTCACCATTCGCGAAGGCATTAAGCAGGCCAACATCCTTGCTTAAATGTGCCATTATGCGTAATTCAATCTGTGAATAATCAGCAGAAAAGATTACTTTATTTTTTCCTTGAGCAACAAATGCTTTTCGAATTTCGCGACCTTCCTCAGTGCGGATGGGAATATTTTGGAAATTTGGGTTACTGGATGACAGGCGACCTGTTGCAGCGACTGTTTGGTTGAAAGAACCGTGAATACGGTTTGTGTCGGGATGAATATATTGTGGGAGGGGATCAAGATACGTGTTTTTCAATTTATTCAATTTACGGTATTCCAGCATGAGTCCCGGTATGGGATGCTCATCCCTGAGTCTTTCCAAGACATCTTCTGCGGTTGACCGTTTTTTAATCTGCGGGAGACCAATAATATCGAAAAGAATATTTGCCAATTGCTGAGTGGAATTGATATTGAATTCCGTCCCGGCATGGTGAATTATTTCGGCAGATAATCCATCAAGTTTCTTCCCAAACTCAATGGATTTTTCCATCAATTGTTTTTTATCAACATACACACCGTTGTATTCCATATCCACCAAGACAGGAATCAAAGGCAATTCAACTGAATAATAAAACTCCGCCAGGTTCTCATCATTCACCTTCTGTTGAAATATCTTTGTTAATTGCAACGTTATATCGGCATCCTCCGCTGCATAAAATGATACTGTTTCCAACTCCACATCACTCATGGGAATCTGACCTTTTCCTTTACCAATAAGATCTTCAATTGGCACCATCCTATAATTCAAATATTCCAGGCTTAAATTGTCCAATTTATATGACCGGCTTTCCGGTTTGACAAGGTGTGCCGCCAGCATAGAGTCAAAGGCAATTCCATCTAAATTTATCCCATGATTCTTCATTACCAGAGCATCGAATTTGATGTTTTGACCCGTTTTTTTAATTCGTGGATTTTCAAGTAAAGGACTAACCACATCTAATACAAATTGGAGATCATCTTTTCCAAAATTATTATTTGCTTTATCCCCATATTGGATTGGTATGTAGACTCCTTCATTATCTTTAATGGAAAAACTCAACCCAACCAACGCTGTCTGCATGGGTGAAACAGAGTCGGTCTCAAGGTCAAATGAAACAATCTCGCTTTTGGATATCTTGTCAATGGTGGATTTTAAGTCATCCAAATTGGTAATGGTATAATAGGATTTTTTTGACTTGATTTCTTCAATGAATGTATCATCGGAGAATGCATTCAACTGGTCTATAAGCACATTGAATTCCAATTCAACAAAAAGGTTCGTTAAGGAATCAATATTAAAGTTTTTTCGTTTAAATTCTTTAATTTTACAATCCAAATCCATATTGGTAACAATGGTAACTAATTCTTTGCTTAAACGAGCATTTTCAACACCATTCAATAATCCTTCACGAGCCCTTTTGTTTCTGACATTCTCCGCATTTTCCAAAGCGCTTTCCAATGAACCATATTCGTGAATCAATTTAGCAGCTGTTTTTTTCCCGACACCCATCACTCCGGGGATATTATCAGATGTATCGCCCATTAATCCCAGATAATCGATTATTTTATCAGGTGGAACACCCCATTTTTCGACCACACCGTCCGGATCGATAATCTTAATTTCCGGAGACCTGGCTATGGGTGAATAGAGGTAAATATGATCAGATATTAATTGAGCAAAATCTTTATCTCCACTGTATATATAAACATCCAATCCTTCTGCTTCTCCCTGCTTTGCCAATGTACCGATGACATCGTCTGCTTCGAATCCGGCCTGGCTAATATTTGGAATATTTAATGCATCCAATAATTCCCAAAGATGATCTAATTGTTCCTGTAGTTCCATAGGCATTTCATCACGATTGGCTTTGTATTCCGGGTATTTTTCATGACGAAATGTTTTTTCTTTTCGATCAAAAGCTGCCGCGATGTAATCAGGTTTTTCCTGGCGAATGAGGCGAAAGATCATATTGATAAAACCAAATAATGCGCTTGTATGTTGGCCCATACTTGTAATCAAGGGATTTTTAATCATTGCATAGTGTGCCCGGAAGAGCAATGCATAGCCATCTATGAGAAAAAGTCGTTTACGTTGGTATTTATTGGCAGACATTAGATAATAAAATTAATACAAATACCCTCGGAAAGCACAGTTTGAAAAATATTATTATGTTTAAATTAATGACGTAATACGAGGTCATAATGAATACATATCCAGACAATGGGCAGAACAAAGTCAAACGTATATCAGAAAAAGCTGATTACAGTAAGGAGACAATACACGCGATTATTGATGAAGCTCTTTATTGTAATATTGGTATTATCCAAGATGGACACCCATTCGTCATTCCCACTATTCATGCACGTATGGGTGATAGTTTAGTATTCCACGGATCAAATGCCAGCCGACTGATTAAGACATCCATTAATAATGATATATGTGTCACCATTACATTATTAGATGGGTTGGTACTGGCTCGCTCCCACTTCCACTCTTCCATGAATTACCGTTCAGTAGTGCTATTTGGAAAAGGTGAAATATTAACTGATCATCAGGAACGATTGGCTGCATTCGAAGCCATCATTAATCACTTGACGCCGGGACGATGGGATGATGCCCGGCAACCCAATGAAATTGAATTAAAACAAACTGCAATTATTAAAATGAATATTAATGCAGCATCAGCGAAAATTAGTTCGAAAACGGCGAAAGATGATGAGGAGGATTATGATCTAAATTACTGGGCAGGTGTGATTCCCATTACTCAAGCGTATGAAAATCCTGTTGATGATTCGAGGTTAAAAAAAGGAATTAATCTTCCTGGTTACTTAAAAAACTATAGTCGAAACTAATCTGATTTCTGAGCCAATTCAATCAAAACACCGCCGCTGCTCTTTGGATGGATAAACGTCACTAAATATCCTTCAGCCCCTACTTTAGGTTCTTTATAAATCACATGAACTCCAGCTTCTGTTAATTCTGAAATAGCAGTTTGGATATTTTCCACCTCAAAACAGATATGGTGTATTCCTGTTCCTCGTTTTTTAATAAATGTAGAAATAGCAGATTCATCGTCCCGGGATTCTAACAGTTCTACTTTTCCTCTACCGGTATCGTAAATGTCGGTGGTAACGCCCTCTCTTTCCACAACTTCTGTTTTACGATGATTAATATTTAATACATGTTTCCAGAATGGAGCATCGTTTTCCAGTGAATTAACTGCAATGCCTACGTGTTCAATTCCTTTAATTTTCATCTATTTCAATCCTGGATGGTCAGAATTTAATTCAATTCCTAACCCATTCCCATCAGGAATCACAATAGTCCCGTCGACGATTTTAATTCCATCATAGGGATCATTGTTAATGAGCAAATTTCCATCCAGATCAGCATAATCAACAAGAGGTGATAAATGAGCAGCTGCTGTGATTCCAATAGATGACTCCACCATGCATCCCAACATGATATTTAGATTAAGTGACCGGGCGAGATTTATCATTTTTATAGCTTCAAGCATTGAGCCACATTTCATCAATTTGATATTTATCCCATGGAATGCATGTGCAATGCCTATCAAATCTCCTGAATTCATGCTGTTTTCATCGGCAATTATAGGTAAGGGTGATTTTTGTTTTAGTTGAGCTGAATCACTAAGATTTGCCGCCTTAAAAGGTTGTTCTACAAACTCCACATTTTGATCGGCAAGCCATTTACACATGATAATTCCGGTCTCCAAATCCCAACCTTCATTCGCATCCACTCGAATTAATTTGTCTGTTTCCCGTCGGATCAATCGAATGATTTGTTTATCTTCATCTATATTCACACCCAGTTTGACTTTTATGATGAAATAAGGATCTGCTTCGGCAATCTTTTCTGGGATGAGGTCATAATCTCCTATGGCAATGGTAAATGAAGTTTCCAACCGTTGCTCGGGATCAGCGCCGAGATATTCACACAAGGGCATTGCATTTTTTTGTGTCCACCAATCAAGCCATGCCATACTCAAAGCGGCTTCCAGTGCTTTAATATTATTGGATTGACCCAAAAACCATTGATCTCCCATTTCCACGGAATCAAATGCAGGAATCGATGGGAATGTATCAAGGATTCTTAAAATTTGATCCGGATATTCACCGTATCGTTGTGAAGGGGCTGCTTCTCCCCGACCGATTATTCCATCTTGGGTTAAATAAACATATATGACGTCGTAATAATTATGGGTACTCCGAGAAATACCGAATGGATGTATACATTGAATGCGGTATAATGTGAATGCTAAATCCATGTTTCTATTACTTTTTCAAGATGATTAATTAGACCACGATTTCCAAATCGGATCAGATCCGTTGCTGGTAAATTATATTGTTCAGCGAATGTATCTAACAGTTCTAAAGCAGATTTTTCATCCAATTTATATGTTAATAAATTGAATCCGACAAATATTGATGATTTAAATGGAGACAAAAGGTTCAAATGAAGCTTCATTAGATTCTGAATATCCGGCATAGGGTAATCCAAAACATCCAATTCACGACCCGGATCATGGGTCATCATCAGAAAGTCCGGCATGGTGCCGTGTAGTAATCCAAGGGTTACACCGGAATATGCGTAATTGGTAATCGACCCCTGTCCTTCAACCACCACTAAATCCATTCCTTCATTGATTAGACTTATATGATGTTCTAATTCTCCAGCCATAAAATCCGAGACAACTGCATCGATGGGTACGCCGGACCCACCTAAAAGAATCCCAGTCTGACCTGTGCCTAAAAATGCTATTTTTTTCCCGCGTTCTCTTAATCTTAATGTTATTTCCCAGGCAGTTGTCATTTTTCCTGTATCGCAGTCAGTCCCCACAACAAGTAATACCGGCACTTTCCGATTTAACCATGTCCCTTTCGGAAAATGGCGTTGTTTTGGCGGTCGTCTTAAATCAAATAATGATACACCATGTTTAACAGCAGCTTGTTTGAACTCATCATTATCGTTCAGAAAAACATGCATCCCATTATAAATATCACATTTTGCATAAATTGCTTCAATTATTTCACCTCGATAATCGTCATTAATAATCCCCCCTTGGGGAGCATTTCCAATAACAAGAGAATCTGGATTTAATTGTAGTACTTCTTTAAAACTTGAAACGACAGGAACATTACCACCATAACCAAGAACGGAATCGGCAGTCTCGCCTACTTTATTTGGGTCAATAACCGCAACAACATCATCAGGACGATATCGGAGCAGCATATTCCCGGTTTTATTTAAAATGTAGTCAAAAGCGCCAATTGAAAGGATGACAATTCGTTTCATAGTTGCTATCGGAAATTTGCTTTCCGTTTTTCCACAAATGCTGCTAACCCTTCCCTTGTTTCCTCCGTCTCAAATAATTCAGCAAATGCTTTCACTTCATAGTCGAGTCCGGTTTCAATTGATTTATCAAAACTTTCATGAATACAGTTTAAAGATTTTTCTATTGCATTGGGGCCATTATTAAGGATTTTTCGACCAATTTCTTTGCATGTTTCAATTAATTCGTCCTGCTCAACCAAATGATTTACTAAACCAATACGGTAGGCGTCTTGCGCTGAAATTTGACACCCAGTTGTAATGAGTTCATTGGCAATGCCGGTTCCGACAATTTTTGGTAAACGCTGCGTTCCACCCCAACCTGGAATGATCCCTAACAATACTTCCGGTTGGCCAAACACAGCATTTTCACTGGCAATCCGAATATGACACGCCAAAGAAATTTCACACCCGCCTCCCAAAGCAAACCCATTCACGGCAGCAATAACAGGTTTTGGTGAATTTTCAATCGTTAGTGTCATGCATTGACCAGCTTTACCGAACGCAAGGGCTTTTTCCGGATTCATCTGCTGCATGGCTTTAATATCTGCTCCGGCAACAAATGCTTTTTCACCGCTTCCTGTTATAATGATAACACCCACTGTATCATCCTCAATGAGTTGTCGAACCGCCGTGTCAAGTTCAACAATCAAATCGGAATTCATTGCATTCAGTGATTCCGGTCGATGAATGGTAATGAACCCGAAACCTTCAGATATTTCGATTAATATATATTTCAAGAAAATCCTTCTGAATTTATTTCCAGAATGTCCTGCTGAAAATCACCATGACAGTAAATATTTCCAATCGTCCCAACAACATACAGAAAGCTAACATCCATTTTCCAAACGCAGGAACCAAAGCATAATTATCTGTTGGTCCAAATGCACCCAATCCGGGACCAATATTACCGAGAGCAGATGCTGCAGCGCCCACTGATGATTCAAAATCAATATTCATTGTTGTGAGTATTAAAGTTGTCAAAGCAAAAATAGACATATAGAATAGGAAAAAACCCAATGTGTTTTTAATGACATCCTCCGAAATAAATCGACTGCCGATTCGAATTGGGATTATCGCTCTTGAATGAAGCATCCGTCTCGTTTCCTTGGCAGCATATTTAACCAATAGCAAACACCTGACAATTTTCATCCCACCGCCAGTGGATCCGCCCATTCCACCAATGAACATCATTACAAGCAGCATAAATTGAGCAAAATACGACCACAGTTCATAGTCTGCAGAACCAAAACCAGTGGTTGTTAGTATTGAAACGGTCTGAAATAAAGAATCCCGAAAATGGTGTTCAGACCAAGAATTTGTTCCAGAGGAAATACTGGCAAAAATGAGAATCGTTGCGATGAGGGTCATACCCAAATACGTTAAAAATTCTTTGTCTCTTAAATATGATTTTGCTTTCCCGGAAAGCGCATGGAAATGAAGAGAAAAATTCACTCCTGCGACAAACATAAAGAAAATAATAATATATTGGATAGCCCCATTATCATAATGGGCAATACTTGCATTTTTTGTGGAGAAGCCGCCGGTGGGCATTGTTGTAAATGAATGACAAATTGAATCAAACCAAGACATCCCGCTGATGGTTAATAATAAAATTTCAGTAGCTGTGATACCCAAATATACCATCCATAAGAATTTAGCGGTTTCTCTTACTCTTGGGCGGATTTTATCCGCAACGGGACCGGGAACTTCTGCTTTAAATAACTGAACGCCGCCGACACCCAATAGGGGCAATATTGCAATATAAAAAACGATTATTCCCATACCGCCGATCCATTGGATAAAGGACCGCCAATAAAGAGTTGCGTGTGGAAGACTTTCAATCCCATTTGGGAGATGGGGAAGCGTAACCGGGTTTCCAATAATTGAAGCTCCTGTGGTGGTCACACCAGACATGGATTCAAAAAACGCATCCGTAAAATTTGGAATCATACCTGTTAAATAGAACGGCATGGCTCCAATGATAGCTGCAAAAATCCATGTAAATGTAACAATGGCAAACCCATCTTTATTTGTGAGTTTTCTGCTTTTTCTTGTGATTAACCAAACGGGAACACCTACGATCAAACAAATTAACATTGACCAGAGGAATCCATCAAAATCCTGCTCATGGTGCATAAAAGCAATTCCTAAAGGGATGATCATGGTAATACCCATGATAATAAAAAGGCTGCTGATTATATTATAAATAGTACGGATGTTCATTATGCTCGGAAGAGCTTGCGAACAGCATTAAACGCATTTTTCTTAGCAAACACCAATGCCGTATCCTCCGCGGTCAATCTGGAACTACCTCTTGCAATGTTTAAATGACCATGGTGGTTTATCACACCAACAATACTTTCTTTTGGAAATGATAATTCGGATAATTCCACCATTGTAACACGACTTCCCAGTTCGGGTTGCAGTTCAAGTACATCAACATCAATTTCTTCAAATGTAAAAACAGATGTATCAGAAATATCACTACGGATTTTCCGCAAGACAGTATTGACTGTGCTCATGTTTTTACTGATAATTGGACCAATGCCAAGTTCTTGTATGATGGGTAAAAATTCAGTTGTATTTACATGAATTATTGATTGCATTACCCCAAAATGATGGGCAAGCATACCAGATAAAATATTTGTTTGTTCGTCGGCTGAAACTGCAATAAAACTATCAATGTCTTGAATATTCTCAGACTGCAGAAATTCGATATCCGTACCATCAGCGTTGATGACCATAATATTGTCAAATATATTGGCAATATGTTCAGCTTTTTCACGACTTTTTTCCACCAATCGGATATTCATTTCATCCTGTAAATTGTATGCTAAAGATCGACCAATTTTGCTGCCTCCAACGATCATAATTCTTTTTGAATATTCAGTGGCCTTTCCCAACATTGCTTTTAAATGCGGTACATTTTCAGTTCGAAGGATAAAATAAACAATATCACCGTCCTCAAAAACAAAATCTGCCCATGGAACAATCGTTTCAGTATTTCGGAGGACGGTTATAATACCGAATTTATAATCTTCAGTATGCTCACAAATTTCCTTGACACTTTTACCGATAATTTGTGAACATCCATTTCCCAGTTGAAAACCAAGCATTTGCAACCGGCCGTCTTCGAAATCCATCACTTGAGTTGCGTAAGGGTGACGAACCAGACGACTTATTTCGATGCAGGCTTCCTGTTCTGGGTGAATGACGAGATCAACACCAAACTTTTCAGGTTTAATAATGGAATTACGGTGGCTGTATTGCTGGTTTCGCAGACGAGCAATATTATGTTTTGCACCCAATACATGTGCTTGTTGTGCTGCGATCAGATTGACTTCGTCAATACGGGTAAGAGTCAAAACATAGTCGGCATTTTCCACATCTGCTTTATGGAGTATTTTAGGGCTAGCTCCATTTCCTTCAACGGAAATTGCGTCTAAATTTTCGGAAATACGGCGACACTTTTCAGGATTAATGTCCACGGCGGTGATATCGTGCCCATCTTCAATCAATGCTTTCGCCACGTGGAACCCCACTTCTCCGGCGCCAATTAGTACAATCTTCATCAGGTTTTATTTCGAACTTGGTGGGAATGTATACTGTTAATAATATAGGAAAAAAGAAAATTTGTATTATTCTGACTCACGATATATTTCTGCTCCCAGAGTTTTAAATTTTTTCTCAATTTGTTCGTAACCACGGTCGATGTGATAAATACGACTCACCTCTGTTTTTCCTTCTGCTATCAAGCCACCTAAAATTAATGATGCACTCGCTCGAATGTCCGTTGACATTACTTTAGCTCCTTTTAACGATCTAACATCCGTTATTTCAACTCTATTGTCATGCAATGTTATATCTGCACCCAGTCGTAAAAGTTCAGGTACGTGGGAAAAACGATCATGGTACACTGTATCGGTTACTACTGATTTTCCTGAAGCGTTACACATTAGGGCAATCCACTGTGCTTGAAGATCAGTCGGGAATCCCGGATACACATCTGTTGTTATATCAACCGGTTTAATTTTAAGTGCTTTTCGAATGTGGACTTTCTCATCCTCCACGGTAATATCCGCACCACATTCTTTGAGCTTATTCAACACAGTTTGAATGTGGGTAGCATTTACATTATTCAGCGTAATATCTCCCAACATTGCTCCGGCGATTAAAAATGTTCCCGTTTCAATTCGATCCGGAATCACAGATATTTCAGTCGGTCTCAATTCGTTTACACCTTCAATTCTTAGGCATGAGGTACCTAAACCAACTATATTAGCCCCCATTAAATTTAGCATTTCGCATAATTGAACAATATCAGGTTCGCGTGCTGCATTGTCAATAATAGTTGTCCCTTTTGCAAGAACGGCTGCCATGACCACGTTTCCTGTTGCTCCTACCGAAGGAAATTTAAATATGATATCCGCTCCTTTCAGATCAGACCCGGCAGCGTTTATATACCCTTGATCTAATTCTACTCTCGCTCCCAATTTCTCCATTCCTGAAAGATGGATATCTACCGGTCGAGGCCCCCATGCACAACCACCCGGCAAAGATACTTTTACTTCGCCGAACCGACCCAATAAAGGACCCATTACATAAAATGAAGCTCTCATCGTTTTGACCAAATCATAGGGGGCGACGAGATTTGTAACCGTCGAAGCATCAATCATTAACGTTCCATTTTTGAATTCAACACCAGCGCCAATGATCTCTAATAATCTCACCATCGTTCGAGTGTCTCGAAGATCTGGAACCTTATGGATTGTTGTTACGCCATTGGCTAAAAGTGCAGCTGTCATCATTGGAAGAACTGCATTTTTAGCACCGCTTATTTCCACTGTGCCGCTTAAAGGTCTTTGACCATATATAACCAGTTTATCCACGGGCTCCTCTTAAAATACTTTCTGCCGAATCCAATGAGCCTGTTGTTAGTGATGCTCCGCTAAATAATTGGGCGATGGCCTGAACTCGGTCTGCTTCATTCAAATAGGACATTTGAACTGTTGTGTTTGTTTCATTCTGCTTTTTTGATATATGTAAATGGTAGTGTGCCCTTGCTGCTATTTGCGGTAAATGGGTCACACATAATATTTGTTTTCCTTTTGATAATTTTTCTAATGATTCTGCAACTTTTTCTGCCGATACGCCTGATATACCAGCATCAATTTCATCAAATACCAATGTGTCAACCGGATCGACTTCTTGAAAAATGGTTTTAATTGCTAACATAATCCTCGACACTTCTCCCCCGGAGGCAACAGCCGTCAATGGTTTTAGCGCCTCGCCCGGGTTCGCACTCAAATAAAATTCAATGGTATCATAACCATCTGCGTGGTACTTAACCGGCTGGCCATTAACGTATATATCGGACTGCGTAACTTCTTGAAATCCCATTTTCACTTCAAAAGTAGCTCCAGGAATATTTAACGTGGACAATTCTTTCTCAATCTTTCTGCATAAATCCGGTATGGCATGCTTTCTGGCTTCATGCAACTCGCGGGCGACAGCGGTATATTTAGAATGTAACTCTTCTATTATTTTTTCTAGTTCACGTAGTTCTTTTCCCATGCTATGAAATGTATTCAATTCAGTTTCAATCGATTCACGATAATTCATGACTGCTTCGAGTGTTCCGCCATACTTTCTCTTTAACCCCTCTATCTCCAATAGCCTTGCTTCTACTTTTTCCAATTTTGTTTCATCATGATCAATTCCATACGCATATTGCCGTAAACTATTAGAAGCATCCATTAGACCGGTCATAGATTCTTCCAGTGCGACTGAATGCATTTCCAATGTTCTGTCAATAGAGACAAGTTCATCCAGCTCCTTTTGTATTTTAGATAATTCATTATAAAGTGACTCATCTTGTTCAGTCATTCGATTATTCAATTCGATGGCTGTTGAAATTAATTTATCAGAATGTTTTAATTTTTTGAACTCTTCATGAAGTGCGTCATCTTCACCCGGTTCCGGATGGATCAAATTAATTTCCTGTAGTTGAAACGCAATGAGCTCTTTTCTGTCTTCAGCTTTGGATCGATTTTCCAGAATCTTTTTTCGTTTCTGTTTTGATTGGCTCATTTCATTAAAAATAGATTCTAAATTAAAAACTTGATCCTTCAATTTGGCATAAGTATCCAGAAACTCGATATGTGTTTCTTTATTCATGATATATTGCTGTTCATGCTGACCATGAAAATCTGCAATAATGTTTAATCTGCTTTTGTACTCATTATTATGCAGGGGTTCATCATCCAAAAACGATCGGCTTCGTCCGGATAATTGTATTAGTTTTCTACAAGTGAATTCTTGTCCATTCTGACTACCATTTAGTTCAACAATTGCCTTTTTCTCACCGCTGCGAACATCTGTCCCTTTAACGCTTCCTCCCAAAGCTGAACGAATTGCAGACAATAAAATTGATTTCCCCGAACCTGTTTCGCCGGTTATGACTGTTAATCCATTCTTGAAATCAATTTCAATTTCATCAAATATGGCATAATTTTTTATGGAAATATTTCTAATCATGATTTTTTGAAGATCGGAAATATACTACGGTTATGACAATGGTTATTCCAAGAATATCGGCAATTACATCATAAACACTCGACATCCGTCCCGGGATAAATGATTGCCATATTTCATCAAAACATGTAAATAATACTAACCCAGCTAGAAGTGGGTTTGAAAATTGTCTAAATCCTAAATACGCTAAACCTGCCAGAATAGCATATTCAGTCATGTGTAGCAATTTATCCGGTGAAAGAATGATCACTCTTGGCAACGATCGTCCGGGAATACTTGAGACTGCAATAATTGTGATTAGATAAAGTACAAAAGCAATTTTAAATAATTTTTGATTATTCAAATTCATGTAGAACATTCGGTAATTCATTTAGTAAATCAGACGCAATTAATCCGCGGTATCCTTTCGAATTTGATATGCGATCTGCAGTCAGTCCGTGAATATAAACACCTGTTTGTGCGGCTGAAAAAGCATCAGCACCCTGAGAAAGAAATGTACCAATCATACCGGAAAGAACATCTCCCATTCCTGCCGTTGCCATACCAGGATTCCCTGATGTATTCACAACGGCGTTTTTCTGATACAGCGTTAGTGTTGGGGCATTTTTTAAGACGAGCACACCCGGGAATCTGTCTATAAAATCTTCAATAATGGTCGGAAATCCATTCATTAGCTCATCACGATTAATACCCAAAATTCGACAAAATTCTCCTTCATGGGGTGTAATAATAAATGGAACGTTAATGCGATGAAATACATCTGGATTTTTCTCAAATATTCGTAATGCATCTGCATCTATGACCAGAGGCTTTGTGGCCTTAAGTACTACCTTTGTTGCAAATTGTTTGGTTGCTTCATTATCACCGATACCCGGTCCAATAATAATGGCGTCACACCAGTCAAATTTTGAAGATAAATTTTCATAACTTTCTTCAATAAAATATCCTGTACCTTTGTCTGTACAAGATATGGTCATTCCCTCAATGATAGTTTTCTCATAAATATCATTAATCGAGTCCGGCGCACAGGTAACCGCTAAACCAGCGCCGGATCTCAAAGCGCCAAATGTACTTAATACTGCTGCACCGGTCATCCCTTTCGATCCGGCAATAATTAACAACTTTCCCTGTTTATGTTTATAAGTATCGATAGGAATCTTTTTTAACCCATCTGATAGATTCGGTTGTTCAAAGGTTGACCAATAAAGTCCCTCAAGGTTTATAATATTAGGGAAACCAATATCAACAACTTTAATCGTACCGGAACATCTTTTTCCTTTTTTCAAATGCAAACCCAATTTTGATAAACCAAAAGTAACTGTCGTAGATGCTTGAACCGTATTTTTAGAACAATGTCCACTTGTTCCGTTTAATCCGGTAGGACAATCAACAGATAACACCGTTCCTGACTGGTTATTGATCCATTGAGTCCAGTTGGACACATCATCTCTCAATTCACCTTTTGTTCCTGTTCCAAGGATGGCATCTATTATAAGATCAAATTCAGTATCTTCCGGAATTTCAGGATTATATTGGATGGAAATTCTTATTTCCTGGCACTGTTTATGAAAGTGGGCGGCATCTCCATTAATTTCTGACTCATTAACCAAGCTGAATAAGCAAATATTATAATCTTTTAATTGAGCTGCAGCTGCAAAACCATCACCGCCATTATTCCCTTTTCCAGTAAGAATTAATATTTTTGGATCATGAATTTCTGCCAGAATTAAAATGGCTTCATTGGCAACTTCTTTACCGGCAGATTCCATGAGATCAATTCCGGATATTCCATACTCATCCATTGAAATCCGATCCAATGATCGTGCTTGATCTGTAGTCAGGAGTCTCATTTTTTAATTATAACAGCAAATGCGATTGCCAGTTCATTCGTATGGGAAATAGATACTCGACAGTGCAATGAATCGAACCTAGGGCCAATTAAATTGACAATCGGGGCTCCTTTTTTGTCTGGGACGATTTCCATTTCCAACCAGCTTATCGAGTCATGAATTCCGGAAGTCATTAGTGCTTTTTTGATGGATTCCTTTGCAGAAAATCGTCCGGCATAATGGATATCAGGGTTTGCCTTTTCTTGGCAATAAGATTGTTCTTTTGGGGTAAAAGTTCTTGAGAGAAAGCGGTTTGGGTGTGAAACTACAAGAGCCCGAATTCGAGTAATGTCAACAATATCCGTCCCAATATAGACATCAGGCGGCATTTAATTCTTTAACAATATCAACGATTTGATGAACATCATCTACGTCCCAATCCGCACCGGAATGTATGGTACCAAATGTATCCCCATAACGAGCAAAAATTGTTTTCATGCCAATTTGTTTTGCACCGACTACATCCCGCTCCGGCCAATCACCGACCATTAAGGTATTTTCCGGCGGACAATTAAGTTTTTCCAATGCAAGGTTAAAAGGAATGGGGGACGGTTTTCGTTCACGCGTATCATCAAAAGTAAGGACAACATCAAACACATGGTGGAGATTTAGATAGTACAATCGCATCCATGCTTCCCGGCTGGGTGCATCGGAAACTACTGCCAGCTTGATACCCATTTTAACTAATGCCATCAAGGTGCTATTTACATTAGGGTACACCTGTAAATTCGCTTCTCGCGCTCTTCGATAGGATACGATCCCGGCTACCAGTATTTTATTACTGACAGATCCAACTGATTCCATTAAGAATTCATTAAGTATCTGCTGATTTTCCCAACCTCGTTCATTGTACATTTGGATGATTTTATCATACGATTTTTCGCCATCGACATCCAGTCCCGCTTCTTGCATACCGGATATGGCAGCTTTAACAGCAAATTCTTTCATTTTCATGAAATCCAGCAACGTATTGTCGAGATCGAATATGACCGATTTTATCATAGATAGAAGTTACGTGAAAAGATAATGATCAGGAATTATTTCTGATATTTTTCTGGATTGCGTACTTTATCAAGTTCATATTCAGCAGATTTCCGCCACGATCGATCATTTCGTGCTTTTTCCAGCGCATTTTCAGTGGCGCGTTTATTGCCTTTTCCGCCGCACCATTCTGCAACACCTAATTCTAACCAGCCGCCTCCAAAACTGGATTTAATATCAGTACATTCTCGAGCTGCTCGTTTTGCATTTTCACAGTCATTTGTGGCATTATAAACAGCAGCCAGTCGGTACCATGACATAAAACTCTTTGCGTTGAGGGATGTTGCCATCTCCAAGTTTGTTATGGCAGATTCATATTCTTCCTGTTCAGAATAGATGATTCCTAAATTTAAATATCCCTTTGCATATTGTGGATTGACCTGAATTGAGGTATTTAGAACACTAATCGCTTCATCATATTTTTTCTGGTCAATATAAATGCCTCCTAATGCGCCATAGGCTTTATCATATCCAGGATTAATATCTATAGCTGCTTGCAACGAATTTATTGCACCGTCAATATCTCCATTTGCTTTTTGTGATAAGGATAATGCATAATATCCCTTATAAAAATTGGGTGCAGATTCCAATGCTGTTTTATAATGTTCAATGGCGAGTGATCGATTTCCCATTTTAGATTGTATAACACCAATTTGATAATGTGCTTGATAAAATGATTCGTCAATTTCCAGAACCTCTTTATATAACGCTAATGCTCCTTCTAAATCACGGCGTCTATAACTGTTATTTCCTTCGTTAAATTTGTTTTTTGCAACGTTTGAAATGGCGGTTCTTGCATTTTCATGTTGCGGGTTTAATAGAAGAGCACTTTTAAAGTGAGCTACAGCCGCTGGAAAATCCTTCTCACGAAACTTCACTAATCCCATGCTATAATCTGCCTCCGAAAAGAAAGGAAATTTTTCTAAAACGATTCGATAGGATTCGTATGCCGCAGCTAAATCACCATTCTGAAGATTGCGCTGTCCATCTGCCATTAGAGTATTAATTTCATTCAAACGCTCAAATTCATTTCGATATTCCTGGTTTTCCGGATCTGCGTCGATTGCATTTCGAATAAATTCTTGTGTTTTAGTCATATCTCCCATTCTGAGAAATACTTTAGATAGTAAAATCATTGCCGGAGCAAATGTTGGATCTGCCTTTAATGACTGTTCTAAAGCAATTTTTGCTCCTTCCAAGTCATTATTGTCCATCATGGATTGTCCATTCTGCATGAACGCTTCCGGAGTTTGTGCT
>CAZBEY010000023.1:20270-26412 GCA_964491015.1 uncultured bacterium
TTGTGCCGAAGGCCGGACTCGAACCGGCACAAGGTTTCCCTCACTGCCCCCTCAAGACAGCGTGTCTACCAGTTCCACCACTTCGGCGTTTATTCTGTTGTTTCCAGTTCCTGAGAACCGGGTAATGATAAATCCAAAACACGTTCATTAGCATCTTGCTTTAGTAGAGACTCAGTCTCAATCGGTGTTGAGGAGGTACTAAATAGTCCGATGATCAGCGCAAGGGACATGAATCCGATAGCAAGGTAAATGGTTGCCTTGCTCAGTATGGTGGCAGTTCCTCTTCCACCAAAAACTGCATTGGTCATTCCTCCGCCTATTGAGCCTGCCAAACCACCACCTTGACTTGCTTGCATAAGAATAACACCAACTAACAATAGACAAACAATTGAGTGTATGGTTATTAAAAATCCTACCATTAATGTTCCTTTTTAATATGTGTTTCTGTCTGTTGAATGATGGAAACAAATTCAGATGCATTTAAACTTGCACCACCGATCAAAAAACCATTTACTTCATTAATATTTAGCAATTCACTTACATTATTGCTTTTCACTGATCCTCCATAGAGGATTGAAAAATTTTCTTTTGCTCCTAATGATTCCACAATTCTTCTGATAGTTCTGTGTGCTTCTTCAATCTGTTTAAGCTCTGCCCTTTCACCTGTTCCGATTGCCCACACCGGCTCATAAGCATAAATAATGTTGCTTAATTCTCTAAAGGCAATATTTTTTAACCCATTTTGCACCTGGCTTTTGAGAACAGCTAATGTGTTGCCACTCTTCCGATCTTCCAAAGTTTCTCCGACACACATGATAGGAGTCAAATGACTATGCAATGCTCTTAGCACCTTTAAGTTCACGGTTTCATTTGTTTCGCCAAAAAGCTGCCTGCGCTCAGAATGACCAATAATAACATGGGAAATTCCGGACGATGTTAACATGTTTGCAGAGATTTCTCCTGTATAAGCACCGCTGTCCTCCCAATGCATATTTTGAGCGCCAATGCTGTATGGAAAATCTTGTAACAATTCATTCATGTAAAATAGCGCGAAAAAAGGCGGGCAGAATATAACTTTTGACGAAGGGATTTCCAAAAGTAAATTATTGAACTTTTCGATGAACATCCTGCTTTCTTCAATCGTCTTATTCATCTTCCAATTTGCTGCAACGATATATCTATTACTCATTATAACTCCAATGCTTCAAAGGCGGGTAATGTTTTTCCGCTCAATAGTTCTAATGATGCTCCGCCTCCTGTGGATACATGAGTTACATCATTTTGCAGCCCACACTTACGGATGGCGGCAGCGGTATCACCTCCTCCCACAATTGTGACTATACCGATATCATTCATTTCTACGAGTTTTTTTGCAATCTCATTTGATCCTGTTGCATAATGTTTATTCTCGAATACACCCATAGGACCATTCCATAGAATAGTTTTTGACTGACCGAGGTGTTTATTGAATTTTTTGATTGTGTTTGGTCCAACATCCAGCCCCACCATATCATTAGGAATTTCTCTATTGGAAAAAACACCTTCCGGCTTTCCATTAAAACTTCCAGCACATATAAAATCTGAAGGTAAAATAATTCTTACGTTTCTTTGTTTGGCAGATTCCAATATTTGATTTGCATTATTCAACATGCTATCGTTGACGAGAGAGCTGCCGACCTCATACCCCCTTGCTTTCAAAAAGGTAAAAGCCATTCCACCACCGATTAGAATCATATCGGACTTGTTTAAGAATCGATTAATTAAGTTCAGCTTTGTTCCTATCTTGGCGCCGCCGAGGATCAATGTTAAAGGGCGCTTGGGGCGATCAAAGGAGTCTTTTAAGAACACATATTCTTTTTCCATTAATAACCCCATCCCCTTTTGTTTGAAATGATTAACAATTCCAACATTCGAAGCATGGGCTCGATGAGCCGTACCAAAAGCGTCATTAATAAATACTTGTCCGTGTTTAGCTAATAGCATGGAAAAGTGCTGGTCATTTAATGTTTCCTCTTTATGAAAACGAAGATTTTCTAATAGATGAATCTCCCCTGAGCTTATACCTAAAGAAGTATCATGGGCGTCTTCACTCACGCAGTTATGAGAAAATTTAATTGGCATTTCAAGGAGATCAGCCAATGATTCCCCCACTGGAATCAAGCTCAAATTTTTATTGACGTTTCCTTTTGGCCTGCCAAGATGGGACATGATTACAACACCGGCTCCTTGTTTTAAACAATATTCGATCGTCGGTAATGCAGATCGAATTCGAAAATCATCTGCGACAACGCCATTATCCAAGGGAACGTTGAAATCAACGCGTAATAGTACACGTTTATCCTTTAGATCAAATGTATTTAGATTTTTTATCAATTTAGGCTTTCAAGGTTGGAGGGGCTGAAAGAGTTAAAACATGAACATGGCTGGCTCCTGCCTTTTTTAATTCCTTGGCACAGGAAGAAGTTGTGGATCCGGTGGTCAATACATCATCGATAATTAATATGGATTTATTAGTCACATCTTTTTCTACTGTGAATGCATTTGCCATATTTGCCTGTCTTTTTTCCCTATTCAGTGTTGTTTGTGAAACAGTAAAACGGTTCCGTTTTAAGATTGTTTTATCAAATGGTATTTTCCAAATACTCGCTAACCCTTTTGCGATCCACTCTGCCTGATTATATCCTCTGTCTCGATATTTTACCGGATGAAGCGGTACTGCAGTAATAGTGTCAACGGATTGGAAATCTTTAAAACTAATATTCTGTCCTAATTGTGTACCTAATTCGTTTCCTAATTTAGCCATGTCACTGTATTTCAAGGTATGAATAACATTATCGAATCCTTTATTAAAGCTCCACATGGAAAAAGCTGAATCAATACAATCATTTACTAATAAGTCCTTTACTTTATTTTGATTTGGGATTTTTTCAAATTGGTTCCAGCATGAAGAACAAATTGAATGCTCCCTCTGTTCAACAAATTGTTTACAAACAATACAGGTATTGGGATATAGGTGATCCAATAGTAAATAATATATATCTTTGAGAAATTTCATCCCTGTTAAATTACAGTATTCTCTAATCATTTTCATGCGTTATAACTATTATTCAACTTAATTTTAACCATGGATGCAACCATTTCAACTCAGGGAGATAAGTATACGTTTCAGGACCTAATTTTAAACAGGGTTCACGAAATATTATTGATTGCAAGTCCTTACGATGCATTCGTCATGGAGGAAGATGGCGGACTCACAGAACAAATATTGCTTGAGTATCTGGGAATGAACTTTAGTTATGCTCCCAGGATTTGGCGCGCAGATACAGCTGCACAAGCCATGGCTATGCTTCAGCATACAAAAATCGATTTAGTCATAGTTATGATGCGCATATCGGATATGGATCCTATTACCATTGCCGCAAATATAAAACAAACCAATAATTCGCTTCCCATCGTCCTGCTAACTTTTGATGAATCTGAATTAAAACAATTACATGAAAATCTGGTAGATACTGCAATTGACCACATTTTTATATGGTCTGGCAATGCAAACGTATTTTTAGCAATTGTAAAACAAATTGAAGATAAAATGAATATCAGACGTGATGTTTCCATTGGAGATGTTCGTTGTATCATATTGATCGAAGATAGACCAAGATATTATTCCTTGATTTTACCCTTGATTTATAAAGAAATCACACGAAACACCAAACATTTAATGGATGAGAGTTTGAATGATACTGAACGAATCCTACACATGAGAGCTCGTCCCAAAATTCTTTTAGCAACCACGTATGAACAAGCTCAAGATTATTTCAATGAATATCAAAACAATACAATGGGTATTATATCAGATATTCGTTTTCCGAAAAGTGGAATTCATGATAATAATGCTGGACAGGATTTTGTACGCTGGGCCAGGTCTAAAGACCCTTCAATTCCTATCTTATTGCAATCAACACATCAGTTTAATGCTGAATTAGCAAAAGAACTTCATGTCAATTTTATCCACAAAAAGTCTAAGACACTCATGCAAGACCTGAGGAAGTTCATTATTAATAATTTTGGATTCGGGGATTTCATATTTAAAACGCCGTCGGGGAAAGTCATTGATCGAGTTACCAATTTAGAGGGATTAAAAAATACAATTAAAACAATACCAAAAAAATCATTAGAATTTCATGCTGGCAGTAATCATTTTTCTAATTGGCTCGCGGCCAGGGGCGAATTTAATCTTGCTTCAAAAATTCGACCGCTAAATTATAGAGAATTTGATTCCTATGAAGATCATCGAGACATTTTAGTGTCTTTAATTGAAGAATCGATTAAATCGAAAAAACAAGCGCATGTGATAGAATTCTCACCAAAGCATTTTGATCCAAACAAAAATTTCGTAAGATTATGTCCTGGTTCAATTGGCGGTAAAGCACGTGGTTTGGCTTTTATCAATTCCTTAATAAATGACCCATCGCTTATCAATGCATTTCCGAATGTCAATATCCGTGTACCCAAGGCCTTTATCATTGCTACAACAGAATTTGAACAATTTATCGAAGAGAATCAGCTCTATGATAAAGCATTGAAATCAAAGAACAAGGAACAGGTAAATAAACTATTTCAGAAGGCACCTTTATCAAAAGGAATAAAAAAAGCACTTCGCGCTATTATTAAAGAATTAAAATTCCCCATCGCTGTGCGTTCTTCGAGTTTATTGGAAGATTCTCAATACCAGCCACTAGCGGGTATGTATGCAACGTATATGCTCCCAAACAATGATAAAAACAGAAAAGTTATTTTGGAACAGTTGTGTACTGCCATAAAGCGCGTTTATGCATCAATGTTTTACAAAGATACTCTTTCATTGATTGATTCATCCGTCCATGCAATAGAAGAAGAAAAAATGGCAGTTATAATAATGGAGTTGGTGGGACAAAATTTTGAGAATCGTTTTTATCCGACTTTTAGCGGAACGGCTCAAAGTTTTAACTATTATCCGGTTTCATACATGGAACGTGAAGACGGAGTTGCTTACGTTGCGTTGGGTCTTGGAAGAACAATAGCTGATGGTGAAAAATCATTAAGATTCTCACCAAGATATCCGGCAATTCTTCCACAATATTTTTCGATTAAAGCCACTTTAGCCAGTTCTCAAAATTCATTTTATGCGTTAAATATGACAAAGAAATCCAGTCGTTTGTTGAGTAGTGAGACTGATAATCTGGATCTATTCAATTTATCCGTTGCTGAAAAAGATAACGTTCTGTCGTGGGTTGGCAGTGTTGTCTCATCCGAAGACAATATTGTGAGAGACTCGTTAAAGCACCATGGAGCAAGAGTGATCACTTTTGCTCCCATATTAAAATTCGGTTTATTCCCCTTGGATACGATTCTAAATAAATTATTACAAATGGGAAAACGTGCGTTGGGATGTGAAGTTGAAATGGAATTTGCAGTAAATTTGTTTAAAGACGGCAGGAAGCCGGAGTTCTGTATATTGCAAATCAAACCGATGGTTCTTGGAGTACATGAGGAATTGGTTCACAAAATTGATTTGACGAAAAAAGAAAATTTCTTTTGTAAAAGCTCTCTAACCCTCGGAAATGGTCAGTTCAGTGATATTCAGGACATCATTTTTGTCGATCCGGAGCAATTTGATTCTGCCAATAGCGAATTGATTGCAAAAGAAATAGATACAATTACTAAGGGCCTCCCATCAAAAGTTTCTTACATACTAATTGGTCCGGGAAGATGGGGTACGGCTGATCCTTGGCTTGGTATTCCTATCAAGTGGCAGCAAATAAGCCGGGCAAAAATCATCGTAGAAGTAGGAATTCCGGATTTCCCGGTTGATCCATCATTCGGTAGTCATTTCTTCCAAAACGTTACATCAATGCGATTGGGATATTTCACCATTAATCACAAATCCAAGGCTGATATAATTGATTTTAATTGGTTAAAAAGCCAAGAGATTGTTAAAGAATTAAAGTATACCAGGTGGATTCGGACTGATTTGCCAATGGATATAATAATCAATGGATTTAATGGTGAAGGTCACATTTTAAAACCCCTTCCTGAACTACCCGAAATTATGGATGAAGAGGAAGCTTCCGGGATTTAAAAAGGACTAGATAAACAGCCTTTT
>CAZBEY010000024.1:0-26261 GCA_964491015.1 uncultured bacterium
ACCATGAGTATCCTGACAAAAAATATGTCAGTTATGGCGATCCCGTGCATTTTGGTTTAACGATGGAATACGAGTATTAACGATCATATCATTCGTGCAATAAATTCTTTCTAAATTCCTTTATTTCAAATAATTACAGCTAAACCAGCAACCACTATTGTCTATTAGACCTTATTTTATTTAAAGTAATAATTGAAGGTTAACTGAGTCATCGTTGCACTTAAAGTGGTGATCATATCATATTTGGAAGATGTCTCAGTATATGTATTATAATCATAATCGTAACTTTCTCTCTCCACAGAATGATAAATCCAATTGAAGCTAAACTCACCGCCAATAGAAAATGAATCTGAGAAATAATGTTCAACACCCCAACCCAGGGTAACACCCAGCAAATTCAATTCATCCTTAATTTCTTTTTCATCCGAGGAGGAAATGTCTGAACCACTGACGAATGGTATGACCAAAAATAATTCACTCAGATAATAATAGTTTAAATCACCGATTCGTGATCCCATGATCCTTGTTCCAAGTCTCGGGAGTAAAAATTTGATGCTGTAATCATAATCATCGCTGCTTCCGTCTCTCTTCGTTGAAGTACTAAAATAACCAATCCCCACCAAAGGTGTTAAGTTCTTTCCCTGGTAATTCTTGTCTCCAAACATAATCTCGAAGGTTGACACAGGCATTCCAATTTTAAAACTGGAATTATATGGTGATGATTGAATGACAGTCGACACTGTTATTAGCATTATGATACTGAATCGTACTATTTTCATTCTTGACTCCTTTTTGTTAATTGCACGTGAATAGCTCCTTATCTCAAGATTCCAAACACTTATTGTTTTACTAAAGGAACAAATGAATAGGCCGCCCAACTATTTACTAACATGCGCATCTGCCATATAGTGCGCATAATTAGCGTGTTATACCGTAATTCAATCTTTTTTTTCCCACAGCAAACTCCCATTTTCAATTTTGCCATTCGACTGCCCCCTCTAATGGCGTTAAATCTTACGGCTTACATCCCGCCGCCGTGCCTGCCGGGAGCAGGGCGGTGCTTGCTACATCTGCGACCTGACGGTCTTGAAAGAGACTGAAGTTTAAACACCCACTGGGTTTTTAACAATGAAAATTTGGATTTTGAAATAACATTGTGCAACAATCATAGTGCCATGCTTTTCTGTCTGCGTTGAATCTGTTACTTTCAGAAGATTGGAAAATAGCAAAATTGTAAACCATGAACTTATTTATACCACCTTCTAAAGGTGATTTATTATTCATGGTCGAATGATTCCTAGACACAAAAGCACAAACTTACTCTGTTCGTAATGACATTATTTTATTACGGTTAATCATTGCAGGTGTAATAGCTTGTCATTTATTAATAAAAAAGAAAACCACAACAGGACAGCGTGTCCTGTTGAAAGTGGAAAACATTATTTTATTGGAGAGTGTTTTTGAATAATCACCGTGTTCCTAAGGGTTTTTTGCTGACAAAATCATCAAAAGGAAATGTATTGGGAGCAACGACTGTTCCTGTGGTGAATGTGAACGGTAAGTCAGAATCCGGATTAAATGTAATTTCCAACAGACCGCATATATACCCTTTTTCCGGCTTGCCAACGACGACGCCATATTTCCCATTTTCATTTTTTGGTATATCCGTTGATGTCCAAGACCGATCGATAGCCCAAATTCTAAAATCACGTCCATTTTCATTTACTGCTTTCCATTGCTTCAGTTGATAATCAGAGTTGAAGGAATGATCTATATTCAAGAAGATTGAATCCCCTTTTACCAACCAGTCGAATTTCGGTAATTCTGAATCAGATATGACTGCTTTATAAAATGCCAGTAGGCTTCGCAAATCGTAATCTCCTTCCAAATTACGAAGACTGTGATTGGTGTTCGGAATGTATTGGAGGTATTTGTCCCCTGTTAAGTCATCCCAATAGAACTGCCAGGAGTCCGTAACAAAAAATTCATCACCTGTTGCATTAATGAGAAATTTTGGTAAGTCCAGCTCATCGATGAATGAATAAGGTTCAACAATTTCCATTAATCCGGCAAACTCACGAGAACCCATCCAATCCATGACACCTTCGTTCACGTAATCCTCCACAGCCGGGGACCATTCACCATAACATTTCCAATGATGGTTAAATGATGGAACTACATTTAACATATCAATCACAATGGGGATTATGGCCATGACCCGATCATCGGCGATCGCCGTACACCAGGTAGTCCAACCCCGTTTAGATGCGCCTGTTGTTACAAACTGTTGAACCGGTTTTCCTTCATTTTCTGCTATTTCCTGTACCACATCCATCCCTCTGGATACTGCTTTTGTCATGGGTAGTCTTGCTAGCCATTTTGCATCTTTATCTTGTGCTCCACCCTCTAAAAATTGCCGCCAGCCAAAAGAGATTAATTCATCTTCAACCCGTTCGCCAAAATCATCATTTTTATATACAACCGGTTGAAAAGGGATATTCGACATTTCAGCAATAATGGATTTTGTTGCCAATGCCGCCTGCACCAATGCCGGGTCTGCTGACTCGGGTAACATTGTTTTGTTATTACCACCACCAATGACAAGGAGCGCTTCCGTTTCTTCAACCTCATTTGGAATGATGACTGTCAGCCAATGCCACCACTGCACCTGATTTACCTCATTGGATGTCAGCCACTTTTGAGAAACCATTTTGATGATATATTCTTTCCACGATTCACCTTCAACAACATTTTTTATTTCATATTGAAATGCATTATCTTCCTTATGTACATAATCTCTTAAAATTGAATTCTGCTTTTCGCATGATGAAAGAAGGAAAAACGATATAAATATAATGGGTATTTTTCTCATAGGTCGGCAATTCACTTTGTGTCATTGTTTATTAGAATATAGTATTTCAGTAAAGGAATATAATAAATTCAAGAAAAACTATTCCCAAATTATATTACAATCGGTATAATGATTGAAATACCTAAACACGACGATGATTTGCTGAAAGAATGCCGAGTAGACACATATCGGGCCAGTGGAAAAGGGGGACAGCACGTCAATAAAACGGAAAGTGCGGTACGCCTCACACATATTCCAACCGGTTTGGTGGTCACATGCCAAGATGAACGTAGTCAACACAGGAATAAACAATTGGCGCTGGAACGATTGCGGAATAAGTTGGTCTCTTTAAACAGGAAAGTAAAAAAGAGGATTAAGACTAAAACGCCTCAATATGCTCACAATAGGAGAATAAAGATTAAAAGGCTGCAATCGGAAAAAAAGCAAAGGCGCCAAAAACCCGACCAGGATGAATAACGCCTATTTTAAACTTCACTAAGGCTAATGTTTTGCAAAGCCTTTGCCACCATAATTTTTAAAAATGATTGAATCCTTATTTGGGAGGGATAGAGAAATACATGTAAATTCCCCGACTCTTCTAGAATAATAAATATTTAAATAATTATGTTAAAAAGTATGACAGGTTTTGGCCGCGGGACGTCCGGTAATGGCAATTCGGCAGTTTCTGTGAATGTTAAATCTTACAATGCACGATTTCTTGAAATGAAGGTCAGAGGTCTTGCATTGGCGCCTGAATTGGAAGCATCGGTTCGTGAAAAAATAACCACATTATTGGTTCGGGGGACTGTGCATATATCTGTTGAAAAACAACAGGAAGGCGGATCAGAAAATATCTGTTTTAATCATCAGAAATTTGAAGCAATAGAAAAAATCGTAACGGGTATTCAAAAGGAATACGGACGATCGTTAGATTTGAGTACTTTACTTTCGGCAGATGATCTTTTTCTAAAAAGTCAGGAACGCGAGACATCCAAAGAGGATTTATTTACCGCTTTGGGTAAAGCACTGGATCAAGTCCAATCCATGCGAGGCAAGGAAGGTCAGGCGATTTACACAGACTCGGTGGATCGGTTGAATCAATTATTAGACATGGCTTCCAAGATTGAAAATTTATCAGCGGAATTCGTAAAAGAACAAAAAGATAAAATGCATCAACGATTGACCGATTTAGTAGAAAATATTTCCATTGACGAAAATCGCCTCGCGCAGGAGGTAGCGTTTTTAGCAGATCGCTCGGATATTTCAGAAGAATTGGTGCGCATTCGTAGCCATATAGAACAATACAAACATTTAACAGACTTAAACGAACCGGTTGGAAAACGTCTTTCATTTCTCATTCAGGAATTAGGCAGGGAGATCAATACAATCGGTTCTAAAACGGGCACAAGCAGTATAATTAATTTAGTGGTTGAGTTCAAGGATCAATTGGAAAAAATCAGGGAGCAAGCTCAAAACGTATTATGAAAAATCTCGTAATTATTTCTGCTCCTTCAGGCGCCGGAAAAACAACCATTTGCCGTGCCCTCCAAAAAAATGCAGATATAAAATTTTCCATTTCATGTACCACACGTGAAAGAAGAAATTATGAAATAGAGGGTGTGGATTATTATTTTATTACGGATGAAGATTTCCAGCTCCGTTTAAAAAGGCACGAATTTGTCGAAACCGAAAATGTACACGGTTTTTTGTATGGTACATTGAAAGAATCTATCGATTTTGCCTTATCAGCAGGAGAAATTTTATTATTTGAAGTAGATGTAAAAGGGGCCATGTCAATCAAAAATCAATATCCGGAACAAACGATATCAATTTTTATATTACCTCCTAGTTTAAAAGACCTGAAAGACCGGTTAATTAAGCGAGGAACTGATTCAAATGAACGAATTGCCAAACGATTAGAACGTCTGGATATTGAAATCGGATACAAAGATAAATTTAATTATACTGTTATTAATGACAGTATTCCCAATGCAACATCAAAGATTATTTCTATAATTAATAAACAAAATGAAGGAGTACTTCATGTCAATTAAAACCATATCAATGCGTGAGATGGAAAAGCAATCTGAAGATATTTATGAGTCAGTAGTTGTTATATCCAATCGTGCACGTCAAATCAATCAAAATCGCTTTATGGATGCTGCCATCAGAGATGCAGAAGAATCAGAAATGGGTGTATTTGATGAACTTCCGCCGGAACCAAAAGAAAATTATGAAGAAGAGGTTAAATCAACAACTCAAGCATTAGATGAGTTTGTCGCTGGTGAATTGAAATGGCGGAACTCCGATGAAATAGATTTATAAACATGTCCCCCGAAGGTGATGATGTTCGTCGGTATTTACGGCAAAATCAAGAATTATTCGGGGATGAATTATTTATAAATCAACTCTCGCAAAACGGAGGTCTCGATAACCATAATAGTGACCATTTATCCTTATTTGAAGCAGACATTAGCGCGTGTCAAAAATGTTCATTGGGCAGTACTCGTTCGAATTTCGTTTTTGGAGTTGGAGACCCGAATGCCAATTTACTATTAGTGGGTGAAGCCCCAGGTGCCGAAGAGGATAAAAAAGGGGAACCATTTGTCGGTCGCGCCGGAAAACTGCTGGATAAGATATTAGGGGCTATTGACAGAAGCAGGGTAAAAGATGTCTATATCTGTAATGTGTTAAAATGCAGACCTCCAAATAATCGGGATCCACTCAGATCTGAAGTTGACCAATGCGAACCGTATTTATTGCATCAAATACGTTTGATTAATCCATCACTTATAGTAGCTTTGGGCCGAGTCGCCGGACAGACCCTTTTGAATGTGGATAAATCGTTGAAAAGTCTGCGAAATACATTTCACGACTACCACGGAACCCCTTTGCTGGTAACCTATCATCCGGCAGCTTTGCTGCGAAACCAAGACCTGAAACGCCCTACTTGGGAAGATTTCAAGGTTATTAAAGAATTCTTGGAGAAAAATAATTAAGATGGCGAAAGAGTTACAATACCCATTAAATGTACAACCCCAATCTTTGGAAGCGGAACAAGCTGTATTAGGTGCAATGCTCTCCAGTAAGGAGGCGGTTAGTAAATCCTTGCAATGGCTTACTGCAGAACAGTTCTATAAGGAAGCACATAATAAAATATTTAGATGCATGACTTTATTATTCAATGAAGGACAGGAAATTGATACTGTTTCAATTGTCAACCAGTTAAAGAAAAAGAAGGAATTGGAAAGCGTTGGAGGAGCATACTATATCACGGGACTTGTTGAAGCTGTCCCTTCTGTAGCGAATGTTGAAAATTATGCAAAGATAGTTCTTGAAAAAGCCATGTTAAGGAAATTGATTTCAATTTCTCATGACCTCGCTAAAAATGCCTTTGAAGATTCTCAGAATGTAGATGAATTGTTGGATCGGGCAGAACAATCTATTTTCTCCATTTCTCAAAGGCGATTAAAAGGCGGGTTTCAACATATTGACCCCATTCTTCATGAAACGTTTGAAAAACTGGATCAAATTCATTCCAAACCGGGTGATGTAACGGGTATCGCCTCGGGATTAATTGATTTGGATGAACTCACATCCGGTTTCCAACCGGGGGAATTGGTTATTGTAGCCGGGAGACCGGGAATGGGTAAGACAGCCTTGGCTTTGACCATGGCTCGAAATGCAGCTGTGGATTATAAGCATCCTGTGGGGTTATTCAGTCTGGAAATGGCAAATCACCAATTAGCGCTACGACTTTTATGTGCTGAAGCAAAAGTTGACAGTCATTTAGTCAGAACAGGTAAATTGCCCAAAAAACAATGGCAGAATTTAAGTGTATCTGTTGGAACATTGGCTGAATCACCAATTCATTTAGACGATACACCCGCTATCAGTGTATTGGAATTACGGGCAAAGGCACGACGATTGAAAGCAGAGCATCATATTGAATTGCTCATCGTTGATTACCTGCAGCTAATGCAAGGTCCCCGGGGGGTAGAAAGCAGACAACAGGAAATATCTACCATTTCCCGTTCTTTAAAAGCATTAGCCAAGGAATTGGATATACCTGTTATTGCTTTATCGCAGTTATCCCGCGCAGTGGAACAACGTACTGAACACCGACCGGTTTTATCCGATTTACGTGAAAGTGGCGCCATTGAACAAGATGCTGATGTAGTTATTTTTCTATACAGACAATGGATTTATTCTCAGGAAGACGAAGACAGAGGAAAGGCTCAAGTCATCGTCGCCAAACATAGAAATGGACCCACCGGCTCCATCGATGTTGCATTTATTGATCGTTTTGCGCGATTCGAGAATTACGCAGCCATTCGAGATGAACATGGAATAGAAGTACCGTTCTAATGCCAAGTACATTATCACGATTTATCCCCCATTTAGTTGGTGAATTTCCAAAACAATTCATGGAATTGTACGAAAATCTAAATATCCCTTCCGGAGATGAAAAGGAAGAAGTAAAGCATTTGTTGTGGGAAGCCTTTGATTTTGGTCTCAATAGCCATGAAGGTCAAAAACGCAAATCGGGAGAACCCTATTTTAATCATTGTGTAGAAGTAGCCAAATTGCTTACATCCTGGAAAATGGATCCCAGTACAATTATAGGCGGTTTACTTCATGATTCTGTTGAAGATACGGGAGTAACTCTTGCAGATCTTCGTGAGCGATTCGGAGAGGATGTAACCAATCTTGTTGATGGTGTGACTAAGCTGGGGGGAATTAAGTTCACCAGCCGGGAAGAGAAGCAGGCGGGGAATTTCATGAAAATGTTATTATCGGTTGCAAAGGACCTCAGGGTAATCATTATTAAATTTGCAGATAGAATTCACAATATGCAAACTATTGAACATTTACCGCGAATAAAACAGCATCGAATTGCTGTGGAAACCAGAGATGTATTTGTCCCGCTGGCTCATCGATTGGGGATGGCGTCGGTCAAGTTTCTCTTGGAAGATCTGGTATTTAGAACGCTCAAACCAAAAGAATATAAAGACTTGGACTCCAAAATAAAATCGAGCCGCAAAGATAGAGAAAAATATATTAAGGAGGTTTCTGACCCATTACACAAAGAATTAAAAAAACACGGAATTGAAGCGAAGATTTATGGTCGGGTAAAATCTCACTCGTCTATATATGGTAAAATGGTAACGCGTGATAAAACCTTCAAGGAAATATATGATCACCTTGCTATTCGGGTTATCGTTGATAAAGTTGCAGATTGTTATTTAGCTTTTGGTATTATGCATAACCAGTTTACTCCGGTCCAAGAGCGGTTTAAGGATTTTATCGCCTCTCCAAAAACAAATGCATATCAATCGATACACACAACCGTTATAGGTCCAAAAGGCAGAATGCTGGAAATACAAATTAGGACAAGTGAAATGGAAGAAACTGCAGAAATCGGTATTGCCGCTCACTGGCGCTATAAAGAGAAAGGCTCCTTATCAAAAAGTGTTGATCCTCATGTGAAATGGCTTCGTGAACTTGTAGATATCTTACAATCAGAATCTTCTGATCCAAAAGAATTTATGAATCTGCTGAAAATCGATCTCTTCAATGACGAAATATTTGTGTTTACTCCAAAAGGCGATTTGGTTCAATTACCAACAAATTCAACTCCTATTGATTTTGCATTTCAAGTCCATACAGAAGTGGGAATGCATTGTTTGGGTGCAAAAGTTAATCACTCCATCGTACCCCTAAATACCAAATTGCAAAATGGTGATATTGTCGAAGTTATTACCAGTAAAAATCAAAAACCGAGTTATGGATGGTTGAATTTCGTTGTCACATCAAAAGCCAGAACCCACATTAATAAAGTTTTAGTCAAACAACAATTTGATGAGAGTGTGAAACTGGGTAAAGAATTGATGAATAAAACACTCCGCCGCTTGAAAAAGAAGGATTTCGCAACAAAAATTGAATCATCTTTTCAAAAATTCGGATTAAATAATACTGATCAATTACTGGAAGCAATCGGCAAAGGAGATTTGACGGTTCGAAAGATTTTGGAGAAAATTGACCCGAGTGATATATCTATTTCTGATAAAGATGAAGAAAAAGAGGAAAAACGGTTTTTCGATTTTGCTCGTTCAAAAACCAAGGGAATTAAATTGCAAGGAATTGACAATCTGATGGTTAGCTTTGGTAAATGCTGTAACCCAATTCCAGGGGATGAAATGATTGGTTTTGTGACCAGGGGGCGTGGCATAACAGTCCATCGATCAGATTGTAAAAGTTTACCACTACTGAATAAGGAATCTGACCGCCTTGTACCGGTAGAATGGGATGTGGAGAAAAAAGATCTTTTTAATGTTCGCCTAAAAATCGTTGGTCAGGATCGCAAAGGTATGCTCAATGATCTGACAGATTGTATTACTAAATCTGACTTAAATATCCTCAGTGTAGAATTAAAAGTTAAAGACGCTGTTGCAACCACCTTTTTTATTATCCAGGTAAATAACGTTCGTCAATTAGAGCGAATGATTAAAAAAATGACAAATACTCCGGGCGTTGATTACATTGAGCGTTCCGGTCAATTCTAGTCCCTGACCTCATGAAGAGAATATTGGGTATCGACTATGGCGAAAAACGAATAGGGTTGTCCTTGTCTGACCCGTTGCAAATGATTGCATCACCCTTTAAGACAATCCTAAATAATTCCTCCCTTATAGCTGCCCTAAAGAATATCATCGACGAATTTGAAGTTGAAAAAGTTATTGTGGGTATGCCAATAGGATTGAAAGGCCAGGAGACCCATCAAACTAAATTCGTGAAAGATTTTATCACCCAATTAGAAGAAAATAATATTGTTGTTGAATATGAAGATGAACGTTTATCATCTATCGCTGCAAAAAAATCGCTGATTCAGCAGGGAATAAAAACCGGTCATAATAAGGGATTAGTCGACCAAACCGCTGCTGCAATTTTTCTACAATTATATTTGGATCGTCAATAATTTGAAACTTCAGCAATATCCACTTTGGGTTCTGGCTTTAATATCGGGTGTGCTATTCGGTGTAACATTTTTACCATTTTCTCCCGGTTTTTTGAATTATTTTAGTCTGGTGCCATTATTGAGTATTTGGTTAAGGAGCGATGTTAAAACGAGCGCTGCTATGACGTACATTTCTGCTATAACAGCTCATTTCATCGCTTTTTATTGGATGGGTTTAAATAAAGGTACTTCACCGTTAATTGCCTTTACATCTTTAGTCGGCGCTGTGTTTTATTTAAGCTTATTTTGGTTGATTGTTGGCATAGGTGTGTCGTTTATACAAAAAAAAATAAAAATGGGTCTGCTTTTATTTCCATTTATTTGGGTGGCGATGGAATATGTACGGAGCTTTGGCCCAATGGGTTTCCCTTGGTCAGACCTGGCATTGACTCAGGTATTTTTACTCCCCATGATCCAAACGGTAGATGTCACTGGATCAGCGGGTATCGCATTAGTTATTTGTATTATAAATGGATTGGTTTACGGTGCTTTGACTGAAAATAATCCAAAACAATATATCATCGGTGCTTTCGTTTTATGGGGAATAGTATTTGGAATCGGAAATTGGCGTTTAAACGCAATTGAAAATGCTTCTGAAAAATCGCAATTTAAGGTTGGAGTCATCCAACCCAATGTGGATCCCGTCGAAAAATGGAACGAATCTTACAAAAATAAATTAGTGGCCTTAATGGATTCATTGACAAATGAAGCAATGATTAATGAACCCGAATTGGTATTATGGCCGGAGTCAGCCTTGCCTGCATATTTGAGAATTTCTCCGAAATATCGACAACCGATTCAACAAAAAGTTAAGCAATATGGAATTCCAATATTAGCTGGGTCCATTGATATGGAATCTGATGAAAATGGTCGTAATTATTACAATGGGACAATCCTATTCAACGCTGATGGAACCATGGATATTTATCACAAACTTTTATTAGTGCCGTTCGCTGAATACATACCTTTTTCTGATAGATTTCCCTTACTAAAGAAATTGAATTTTGGCCAGGGGAACTTTGATCATGGAAATGAATACACAATTTTTGATGTCAATAATAAACGATTTAGTAATATGATCTGCTATGAATCCAGTTTTCCCAGAATTGCAAGGAATTTTGTGAAAAGAGGCGCTGATTTTCTAACCGTGGAAACCAATGATGCTTGGTCAGGAGATACTCCGGGGGTATATCAACATTTGAAACATGCTCAATTGAGGGCGGTGGAAAATCGAGTCCCAATTGTACGCAGCGCCAATACGGGTATATCAGCTATTATTGCACCGTCAGGACGAATCCTTCAACAATTAGAATATGGTGAACAGGGTATCTTATCTAGTTCATTACCCTTTGTGAGATCGGATTGGAAAACCGTTAATGGAGATGTATTTGCATTAATGTGTATTTTCCTTGGTCTCGGAATGGTTGTTTGGGAATTGATTAGTGTAAGGAAGATGTGAGATAAGGATCGGTGACCGATAAGTTGTAACTGGTTAGGGGTGAGCTGTAACCGGTGATTAGGAGAGAAAAGAGTCGTAAGGTCAGAAAAAAAATGAAAAAAGTATCATTTATCGCAAAAATATTCATAATCGGCATTTTGCTGGTTCAACCGGCTAAAGGAATCAGTCCGGCAGCAAAATCATTCCTTTTACCTGGCTGGGGTGAATATGCTATGGATGAACCCGTGAGAGGAAGAGTATTTGTCATATCTGAAACGACCTTGTGGACGTCGCTTGCCGGCGCATTGATCATCACTAATAATTATTCAGATCGATTCCAAGCGTTTTCAGCTGACTATGCAGGAGTATCTCCGGATGGAAAAAATCAACAATTTTGGATAGACGTGGGAAATTATAATTCGAGGGAGGATCATAACGAAGAGCATTTGAGATTTCGTGAGTTCGACGCACTGTATCCGAATGATGCAGATTGGAATTGGAACTGGACATCCGTAAAAAAACGGAAACAATATAAAGATTATCGCATTGCCGGGGACAGATGGTTTCTGACCGCAAAATTTGTTGCAGGCGGTATTATTTTGAATCATGTTATATCAACGATCGATGCGTTGTATCTCCAGCGTATTTCACAGATTCAAAACATTTCAGTTCTCCCAATCGTTAATTATGAAAGCGGTGCGCCGGGTATAGTCCTTCAAGTTCAATTTTGAACATGTCTTTTATTTTAACTCAACCCATTGTGCGGCTTTGGTTATATTTATCCTTTTCTACTGCTGTATTGTTTAGTCCCACTATCTATCATTTGGGAATTTACGGGGTGGTTTTAATTTTTCTGGCATCGGTAGAAAAAATTTCGTTGAAAAAAATAGCCAAAGCATTGCATCCTTTTATGATGTATTTACCGATTATGATTATTATTTATGGTGTTGTTTCCTTCGTTTTTAGTGAATCGTCCCTATTTGATGTTATAGTTGAAATAGGATGGGTGGCTGCAAAATTTTCACTCATTATGGCGATTATGAATGTTTATAGTATTGGGAAATATACCGGTAATGTATTTGATGCAATGCGCAGCATTTGGGTAAGGATAAATAGACCATGGGGAAAGGTTGAGAATTTCTTTCTATTCCTTGAGATTACCATGCGGTTTTATCCATCATTCCAAAGAGATTGGAATCGGTATCATGACATTCAAAAAGCCTTGGGATTGAAAAAATATAACTCCAAATTTGAACAATGGAGGAAAACGGCAAATCAAATACCAGGTATGCTCATTCTACATCTTCGAAATGCAGATGATATTTCCCAATCTATGTCATTGCGGGGATATGGAAAGCAGATTCCAAGAGGAGTTGCCCATTATTTTTCATTTAATAATGCCCATCTGATTGTAATCATTTTCATAACCGTAGTATTCAGTTCTTTCCATACTATTGCCTCGTTTTAAAATACATATTCAATACGACGGAACGAGTTTTCACGGTTGGCAGATTCAAAAAAACAACCGCACCATCCAAGGCGAATTGGAAACAGTTTTGATCAAACTTAATAACGGTAATAAAATTAATGTTATTGGTTCAGGAAGAACGGATAGCGGAGTACATGCATTGGACCAAGTAGCCCATTTTGATTGGGAAACAAATATGGAATCCTGCGAGATCGTCTCTGCTATGAATGGTAACCTTCCGCCAGAAATCAGGGTAAAAACTTGCCAATTAGTACCGAACGTATTCCATGCTCGGTTTTCAGCCGTTCAAAGGCAATATCTCTATCTATGCCGTACAGATGATTACATTATGGATCGTCATACAGTATGGAATACAGGCCCATTAGACATTGAAGTATTAAACAGCATGTCAAAAACGCTTATCGGTGAACATGATTTTACATCATTCTCAAAATACAATCCTGAAGTTGAAAATCGAGTTTGTATCATATATTTATCTGAATGGACGGAAGCAGAGAGTATCGTAAATTATCGTGTAGCAGCTAACCGGTTTTTGCATCATATGGTTCGATATTTAGCGGGAACGATGATTCAAGCTGCAAATGGAAAATTAACCATGACAGATTTTCAAAATTTATTAAATCAACCTGAAAAAGACGTTCAGGTATATCGAGCGCCGGCCAGAGGGCTTTTTCTTGAATGTATTGATTATAATGGTGCAGATACTTTTTAGACTTATCATTTTATCATCTCTCATTTTGGGACAACGGGAAGTTGATGCTTCTCGTCAGACTGCCATTACGAGGGCGATTAAAGAAGTGAGCCCGGCAGTTGCCAGTGTGAGTGTTACACAAATCCAAAATGTGTACAGCCCGTTTTCAAAAGATCCATTTTTTGAGTTTTTTTTCCCGGGTCGCCAGCCAAAAAGAGAAGTGCATAGTTCGGGCTCCGGAGTTGTTATTAGTCCGGATGGATATGTGCTAACCAATTTTCATGTTGTAGAAAATGCTACGAATGTTTTAGTGACATTACCCGGTGGAGAAGAATTCGAAGCTGAGATTATTGGTACGGACTTCATAACAGATTTAGCTTTACTAAAACTAAATGGAAAATATTTTCCGTATGCTCAATTGGGCAATTCGGATGATTTAATTATTGGGGAATGGGTTATTGCCCTTGGAAATCCTTTTGGCCTTTTTGATATTTCAAAGCAGCCGACGGCTACATCTGGTATCATTAGCGCCGTAGATATGAACTTTGGTTCTCAATCCGGTGGACGTGTTTATAAAGATATGATTCAAACAGACGCTGCAATTAATCGTGGTAATAGTGGCGGCCCGTTGGTTAATGCGTCGGGTGATGTTATTGGTATTAATACGTTTATTTTTACAGGATCGCAATTCGCGGAAGGTTCCATTGGAATTGGTTTTGCAATCCCTATTAATATTGCAAAAGATATTGCTGAAGAATTAAAGGTTTCCGGAAAAGTGGATCGCAGTTTTTCGACAGGATTATCTGTAGAGCGATTGACGCCTGAAGTAGTATCGTATCTGGATGTTCCATTTAGTCGTGGAGTTATTGTTGTGGAAGTAGAACATGGTAGCAATGCTGAAAAATCCGGCGTCGAAGTTGGTGACATTATTTATGGAGTTAATGGGAAAAAAATCAGTAGTTCCAGAGAGATTTTGAAAATTATAAAAGAGAGCGATTTGCGATCCGGCAGTAAAATAAAACTGCAGATATATCGTGAAGGAAAGAAAATCACAAAAAAATTAACCTTAGCAAGGATAGATTAATGCCTGCTCCAGAAGGTCGTAAAATTCTCATGACATTATTGATTTTCACATTGGTAAGCGGGATTATCGGGTTTGGCTTTGATTATACGTACTTAAAAATATTCTATTTTATTTTTGGTGGTTTATTTATTTTCAGCATCAATTTTTTTCGTGACCCAATTCGTATTCCCCCAGCGGGTGAAAAAAACATTGTTTCACCCGCTGACGGCAGAGTGGTTCTGGTTAAAGACGTAAATGATGAAGACGTAGGGAAAGGGAAACAAATATCCATTTTTTTAAATATTTTTAATGTCCATTCGAACAAAATACCGATTGCCGGGCGTGTGGAAAAAGTGGATTATAAAATAGGTAATTTCAAAGCAGCATTTGACCATTCCGCCAGTGATGTAAATGAACAGGCCGTTATTGTTTTATCCCATGGAGATAAAAAGATTAAAATAAAACAGATTGCGGGCTTAATTGCCCGACGAATTCACTGCTACGCCAAGGTAGGAAAATCCTATCAAACAGGGGATCGATTTGGTTTTATAATGTTTGGTTCCCGTACCGATCTGATAGTACCTTCTGATTCAAACATTAATATACAGGTCGGGGATAAAGTGAGAGGCGCTAAAGACATTATTGGACAAATAGCTTAATGAATAATAAAAAACGAAAAAGACGCAATTTTATTCCGAATCTCATTACAGTCTTGAATATGTTTCTAGGATTTATGGGTATTGTGATGATGATAATGGGTGATCCCGTCCGTGGCGGCTGGTTGATCCTTTTCGCCGGTTTATGTGATGTTGCTGATGGTAAATTGGCAAGGATGTTGGGTATCCCATCCAGATTTGGGGTTGAATTTGATTCTTTCGCTGATACTATTTCCTTTTGCGCTGCACCGTCGTTATTAATATTTACTGTTTACGTGGAAGGACTCCCGCCGTTATTGGGTGGTATTATCGCTTTTACTCCATTATTGTTCGGGACGATTCGTTTAGCAAAATTCAATATTTTGCAGGAAGAAGATCCCAAATCGTTTTTTATTGGTTTGCCGACACCGGTTAATGCGATAATTATTGTCAGCTATATGCTGTTTAACCATCAAGTATTTGGGGACATGGGCGACCCTAGACTGGCCTTACCGATGATAGTAACACTTGGGTTTATGATGGTGAGTCCCATTCGATTTTCAAAATTTCCTTTATTATCTTTTAAAAAAGGAAAATCAAATTCACTCCGTCTCCTTGGCGTTTTAGTGTTCATTGCCAGCGCTATTGCATGGAGAGGAATAGTCCTTTTTCCATTGATGACGTCGTATATTTTATGGAGTACTATCAAATGGGTCATTGACCACGATCGTTTTGAAGAAGAACTCCCCATTACGAAATAATGAATAAACGATCCATCGCCGTTGTCATTCTTATTTTATTCGTCGGAGCTATGGTTGGCACTGTTGTTGGAGAATTATTTGGATGGATTCTACCTGAAGGAGTTGTAAAAGACTTTTTTCTTACCAGCGTTTCATTTAACCTTGGCGGGCTGGTAGGAAATGAGTCAGGTATTCTCGTTTTGGATTTAATGATGTTTACGATCAAATTCGGATTTTCATTAACAATTAATTTTACCAGTATTATTGGATTAGCAAGTGCTTACTACTTTCTACGATATTTCCGATGATCGTCGTAATTTCAATAACACAGATTTATAAATAACGGAGAATTTTATGGAATACACAATGGTTCAAGCAGCTTTTGGTTACTGGGAGCTATTACTCATTCTATTAGTTGTATTGCTGCTTTTCGGTGCAAAAAAACTTCCGGAATTGGCTCGCTCTTTGGGAAAAGCTTCCAAGGAATTCAAAGCAGGAGCGGATGAAGTGAAGAAGGAAATCGAAGATGCCGCTTCAACTTTTGAAGACGACGATTCTTCAAAATAATCGTTAATATCTTTTCACCGGTCTGACAGCCGTCAGACCGGAATTTTAGAAACATAATTTCTTTCACTGCGTATAGACTGAAAAACCAATACGCTTTATAAAATAATATGATCTTTTTTGAACATCCGTGGGTTCCTTTAGGGCTATTACTGGTACCGGCCTTTTTCTGGTGGAAAAAGCGAAGAGGTTATCAGAATGAGGGTACATTGCGCATTTCATCCATCTCAATGATCCCGGAATCATTTCAGAAGCGTGGAAATGTGAGAATTCGACTGACAAATATTCTGAAGGTGATTACTGCAGCTTTAATAATTATAGCCCTTGCTCGTCCACGAACTGTAGAAAATATTTTAGAGAAAAACGTTGAAGTAGTCGATATTGTTTTGGTTTTAGATATCTCAAGTTCCATGCTGGCAGAGGATTTTAATCCAAATCGATTGGAAGCGGTTAAGCGTACCGCAAAATCATTTATTGAGAGTAGAGCCGGTGACCGCATAGGGCTATTGGTTTTTGCAGGAGAATCATTTATCCAATGTCCCTTGACGGTCGATAAAAATGTGTTGGCAGATTTGTTAAAACAAGTGCGCATTGCAGATCGTGAAGTGGATGGAACTGCCATCGGTATGGCCATTGCCAACGCCACGAACAGGCTTCGCTTCAGTGAAGCGGAAAGTAAAGTGATGATTCTCCTTTCTGACGGCAGCAATAATGCCGGTGAACTGGATCCTTTAACGGCGGCAGATTTAGCAAGTCAGTTTGATATCCGGATTTATACAATCGGAGCCGGAACGAACCAATCCGTTTCATTTATTCCAAACCGTGGATATATTCGTAATGAGATTGATGAAAAGACGTTGAAAGAAATTGCAAATCGAACCGGAGGACGATATTTTCGCGCCACCGAAGAGAGTATGTTAACAGATATTTACGATGAAATTGGTGAACTTGAAAAAACAGAAATCAAAGTAAAAGAATACACTCAATATAATGAATTGTTTGGATGGTTCCTTATTCCTGCCCTGATTTTTGGGATGGGCTGCGAAACGCTGGACAGGGTTATTTTTAGGAGGCGTACGTGATCCATTTCCGTTTCCCATTGGTTCTATTCTTATATATTCCTCTCATTCTTCTATGGTTGATTTGGATGGTGCAGAGTCGAAGACAAAAAGCAATGTTTGAACAAGCAGATAAAGAGCTGGAAGAGAATCTATTTCAACGGGTGGATTTTAGACGTATTCGCTTGCAAAAACGTTTAGGTGTATTCAGTCTTATATTTCTGGTTTTTTCCGCTTCAGGACCTCAAATCGGCACACGGTTGGCGCCGGTTGAACGAAAAGGGATTGACTTGGTGTTTGCTGTTGACGTTTCCCAAAGTATGAATGCTGAGGATGTAAAACCCAGTAGACTGGAAAAAGCCAAATTTGAAATTAGCCAGATGATTCGCAGATTGAAAGGTGATCGTGTAGCCATAGTGGTGTTCGCAGGAACAAGCCACTTGTATCTACCCCTAACCACTGACTATGAAGCTGCCCAACTCTTTCTTGATGGTATAGATACCGGTTTAATCCAAACACAGGGGACAGATTTAAGCGCTGCTATCCAAACAGGATTATCGACGTTTACTGAAGAAAGCGAACATTATAAGGTGTTTGTCCTTGTTACTGACGGTGAAGATCACGAAGGTGCAGCCATTGAATTAGCAAAAAATGCTCATGACCAGGGGATGATTATCCATACAATAGGTGTTGGGACGGTAACCGGTTCATTAATACCGGTATATCAAAAAGACGGAACCAGAGAATATAAGCGAGATAATCAGGGTAAGTTGGTCACATCTATTATTAACGAGTCAATCTTGACGAACATTGCGGATGCCGCCGGTGGTACCTTTGTCCGATTGGATAATCGAACCGCCAGTTATAGGGAAATATTAAACGCTATTGATTCCATGGAAAAGCGTACCATTCATTCTCATGTTTACTCAGAATTCGAAGACCGCTACCAATCATTTGCTATTTTATCATTTTTATTAATTGGTATCAGTTTGATTCTACCTACCCGAAAAAAAGAAGTGAGAACGTGGAGGGGTCGAATTGTATAAAATAATTTTGTTAATTTTACCAATAATTCTTGTTGCACAGGATGAGGGGTTAACCTCATATCAAAATGGTGATTTTAATACTGCCAGAAAATATTATGAGACTATATTAGAGGGTAAAGAAAAAAAATATACGGCTCAATACGGTCTTGGAACAACCGCCTTTCAACAAGAAGATTTCCCAAGCGCTATTGAGGCTTTTAAACGAGCGATGGATACCGGCGATGATAAATTAAAGTCGAAAGCATATTATAATTTGGGAAATACCATGGCTAAAATGGAAAAGCATGAAGATGCGATTGAATTGTACAGGAAGGCTCTCGAATTAAATCCAAATGATAAAGACGCCAAGCATAATTATGAAATGCTTCGATATCAGCCGCAACAGAATCAGAAAAAGGATAAAGAGAAACAGAAGCAGAAGCAAGAACATAAAAACCAGGAACAAAAGCAAAAGCAGGATAAAAACAAGGATAAGAATTCGGAAGAGCAGGAACAGGATAAGAAGAAGCAGAAGCAAGAACAGAAAAACCAGGAACAAAAGCAGCAGCAGGATAAAAACAAGGATAAGAATTCGGAAGAGCAGGAACAGGATAAGGAGAAGCAGAAGCAAGAACAGAAAAACCAGGAGAAGGAACAGCAGGAGGAGAGGGAGGAACAAGAGAAAAAGGCAACGGAAAATGAAGAAAAAAAGCAGGATTTACAAAATGCACAGGCTATTTTAGATGCCCTAAAAAAGGATGAAAAAGTGAATCAAAAGCGACAAATGGTGCGAGCTCGATCTAGAAAACTGGAGAAAGATTGGTAATGCGAATTATTCTACCTGTTGTTTTATTATTTCAAGTCATTCTTGGACAGTCCGTTACAGCATCCGTTGATGTTAATCAATTGGCTGTTAATGAAACATTTACGCTGAAGATTGAAGCGAAAGATGCTGAAAATATGCCTCGGGTGGATTTATCAGCCTTAGGGAAAATTTTTACCGTTGTGAGCGGTCCTGCACAACAAACCAGTTACCAATGGATAAATGGTAAAGCCACCTCCAGCAAAACATTGACTTGGACATTGGTTCCAAACAAGAAGGGCGAGTTGACTATCCCACCATTGATTATTTCACTGGATGGGAAACAATTCAAAACAAAACCCATACGAATGAATGTCAAATCTTCCGGACGAGTTGCAAATAAAGATGAATTATTTTTGCTGGCAGAGTTGGATAAAAATGAAGCCTTTGTTGGTGAACAAATCACAGTGGTGTATAAATTATATGCGCGGGTGCAAATGAGTCTGGAAGATATTAATTACCCGGAAAGTGTCGGTTTTTGGTCAGAAGAGTTGTCAGTTCCACGTCCACCGCGATTTAACCAAGTCACCGTCAATGGTGTTCGCTACAATGTAGCTACTCTATATAAAATTGCTCTGTTTCCGACCAAGACAGGAGCGCTGGAATTGACACCCATGACGGTAAAATGCAATGTTCAGGTAAAAAAGAAACGTCGTCAGCGGAGCGTTTTTGATGATCCGTTTTTTAATTCATTTTTCAATGAAACGGTTCAGAAAGTTTTAAGAACTGAACCTACCGTCATTTCCGTAAAAAACTACCCGGACAGTAAACCGGTCGATTTTACAGGAGCAGTGGGAGAATTTAAACTTTCCACGTGGGTTGATACGGATCGAGTGAAAGCAAATGATGCGATTACGTATACTGTTGAACTAAAAGGGACCGGAAACCTAAATATGTTCAATATACCTGAAATAAACTTTCCGGAAACGATGGAGGTATTTCCACCTACAACCACCTTTGACCAGGAACAACTTTGGGACCAATTCACCGGTACGATGAAGTGGGAATACATCATTATTCCAAGACAAGCAGGGAAGGCCTTTTTACCCAGAATTGAACTGTCCTATTTTAATCCAAAAGATGAATCATTTAATTCGATCAGTGCCAGATCCATAGAACTGAATATCGCACCTGCAAAAGAACAATTTGTTACCGGTTCTTCGGGTTTTACTAAAAATGAGATCACACTTTTGGGGCAGGATATTCATTACAATGTTACATCTCCACCTTCCTGGATAGAACGGGGCAGCCGTGGGGTTCCTTTGTGGGTTTGGACCAGCTATTTTTTAACAGCAGGACTTTTTCTGGCTCCGGTTACCTTGACGCGCTTTCGATCACAAAGGTTAGCCACAGCGGGGATGCGCAGGTCTCAAAGGGCGCTGAAGAAAGCTAAAAAATCATTGGAAGCACAAACAAATCTGGATCAAATATCTGTTGCAACTTATACATATCTCAAAGAACGCTGGCAGTTGAAATCGGAAAATTTGGATCCGCTAACTATTGAAAATGAATTAATGGGATTATTGCCGCCGGAAATACTTTCGGACCTTGTCCAGTTGTTGAAAACATTTGACGCAGCACGCTATGCACCCATGACAAGCATTGACGATGGTCTCGCTGATAACGCATTAACAATTTTAAAAAAAGTAGATCAGCATTCATGAAGAGTTTTCTCATGACTCTTTTTGTATCAAACGTGTTTGCAATGAATGCCGACAGCCTTTTTATTCAGGGAAATACCTATTTTGAAAATGAGCAATATGCTCGGTCTGCTCGTACTTTTGAACGATTATTGTCATCGGTGGAACATGAGAATCTCTATTATAATTTAGGAAATGCTTACTATCGAATGGGAGAAGTCGGATTTGCAGTCTGGGCTTACGAAAAAGGTCTCCGGTTTAATCCAAGAAATAGGGACATTAAACATAATTTGACTTTGGCAAATACCCGTGTGAAGGATCGTATTGAAGTTCCGGAAGGGTTTATTCTTTTAGATTGGTACAGAAGTATAAAAAATTCTATGACCGTGAATGATCTGCTTATCTGGGGGAGTGGTTTTTTACTTTTGGTAGGAATGATATATTTTCTCAGACAGTTCAGATTCATCAGACGCCGCACAGCATCACGGCTACAAACCATGATGGTTGTACTTACTATCCTGGTTCATGGTATTTGTTTAGATAAATATTGGGATGTTACTGATACGGAAGAAGGTGTGATTGTATCTCAAACTGTTAACGTATATTCTATTCCTGCGATTCGAGACGAAATGGTGGTATTTAAGGTTCATGAAGGATTAAAAGTAGAATTCACCCAATATCAGGACCATTGGGTTGAAATTATTTTACTGGATGGTAAAAAAGGGTGGATCCCGGATAATACATTCAGAGCATTATGATAAAATGAATTTTGTAGAACCACAATATGTAAAACGTAAAATTTGGCATACATTGTCAAATAATTATAGTAATCCATTTATTTTCATCGTCCTCATCTCTATTTCCTTGGCGCAAAACGCCGATCCAATCAAAATTTTCGACCCTGATGAGCATCGAGATGTCCAGCCCAAATGGCCGGTGATCATTAATAATATTTTTCCCGGTGACAATGCTTTAGACTCCATATTAATAACAGACACCGTTCATTGGGTGACCGAAGGGTATCGTGTACAGGTCCTTGCCTCCAAGTCCATGACAAAAGCTGATTCATTGAGTACAATATTAAATGACACTTTGAAGGATTCAATTTATGTCGTTTACGAAACACCCAATTATAAAGTACGTATAGGCGACTATATTGTAAGAGAAGATGCAGAAGAAACACGCCAATATCTAAATAATATAGGATACCCTTCGGCATGGATTATCCGAACGCGGATTACGCCACAACGCACCGGAATGATTATTCGGAATTACTAGGATAAGGAAGAAGTTAAAAATAAGAAGAAAGCAGGTTATATTTAATCCGCACTCGTAATTTGAATTCGTTCCCCGCCTTCTAAAGGAAGTCTTGGTATCCTGATTAAAAAAATATTTCCGGTAGGTTCGTTAGGCTCAATACTTGCCTCTCCATTATGAGCTTCTGCAATCCGTTTTACAATAGCCAACCCAAGTCCCCGCCCTCGTTTTTCTCCTTTTTCCAGTTGAACGCTTCGTTTAAATATTTCCTGGCGCTTTTCCTTAGGTATGGTTGGACCGAAGTCTTTAACACAAATGACAATTGAATCATCCTTGTTTCTGTCTTCTACGACAATCTTCTTTCCGTCGCTTGCATATTTAATTGCGTTACTAATGTAGTTTCTGAATATTTCAGCGATGATGGGATTGGCTTGCACTGTCAGTTTATCGGGTAGTTTTAGTTCAAGGGTCATTCTGTTGTTTTTAAACTGGCCGGTAAATTCATCAGAAATACTGTTAATTATTTTTACAAGATCTAACTCCTGTTTTTCAATATCCTCCCCCATTGATACTTTTGACAAAGTCGCAGCATTTTCAATAACGTTTAATAAACTATCGCTGCAGTCGTCAATAGACTCCAGCATTTTATTATTAGGGAATTCTTCCTTCATCAGTTCAGCCATACCGCTGATAACACCCAGTGGATTTTTTAAATCGTGGGTAATAATATCCAACAATAATTCTTTGAGACTGTTGGCTTCGTATAACTCATCCGATAGGTTGCGATATTTTTCTTCGGATTTTTTCAATTTCTCCTGGGCTCGTTTTCTATCAGTAATATCACGGGACACTCCCATAACTCCTATGAGTTCTCCCTCTTCGTTTTTGAGTAGGGAGGCAGACAGGATACTTGGAAAAATTTCACCACTTTTTCTCTTGTTGAGGATTTCTTGAATAAAACTACCTTCTTTGATAGTTGTATTATGAGCTTTATCGCCCTTTTGCGGATTGACATACAGCATATCAATTGGTTTCCCCAAAACATCCTCACGGCTGTAGCCAAATGTTTTTTCAGCAGCTTGGTTAAACTCAGTGATCCTCCGGTTCTTATCTACAGCTATAATCATATCTAATGAGGAGTTAATAAGGTTCTTGGCGTATTCCTGGGAAGCCTTGAGCGCTTTTTTTGTTTTCTTTTGTTCGGTTATATCCCGTGAAATTCCCATAACACCTATTTCGTCCCCCTGAGAATTTCGTAAAATTGAAGAAGCCAGGAGACTTGTAAAAACTGCGCCTGACTTATGTCGATTTTGAATTTCATGTACGCATCTTTTGTCCTTTAGCGTTTTTTTATGGATCGCGAGTCCATTAGCCTTATCAGCATATAGAAGATTTATGTGTTTACCCATGACTTCTTCCCGTGTATATCCAAACGATTCTTCCGCCATTTTATTAAACTCAATTATCTTACGATCGTTATTCACTGCAATGATCATGTCCATCGAACTTTGGATAATATTCTGATTATATTTTTCTATAGTCTTTATTTTTTTCTCTTGCTGATCCTTGTAAAGTGCAATTTCGATAACTTTCTGTAATTCTTTATCAACAAAGGGTTTAATAATATATGCAAATGGTTCCGTCCCTTTAGCGCGCTGAAAGAGAACATCATCCTCATGAGCGGTGAGATATACCACCGGGATTTTACATTTTTCCCGTATTTTAGAGGATGCTTCAATTCCATCGATATCTCCTTCTAACTGGATATCCATAATCACCAGGTCAGGAAGCAGATTTATGGCCAAATCTATTGCTTCTTTTCCAGTCGCGGCATGTCCAGCTACTCCGTAATCAAGACGCTTCATGGTTAGATTGAGAAGCTCAACCATACTTAAATTATCTTCTACTATAAGTATATTAGCTCTATTAGACATTTTATTTTCCTCAAGAAAGTACGTTATTTATCTAAAAATTACCTGATAATTTACTGAATACAATAAGTATTTATTCCGATAACGTAAGAATGTGAGAGAGCACTCATTCGGAAAACGGGTAACTGGTTATTGGTAACTGATGAGCGGTGAGTAGTAGAGATTACAGCGTCGCTCCGCTCTTCGCAAGGTGAGTGTTGGGAAAAAAATAAGAATGAAGGAAGAAGTAAGAGGGAATAAGTTTTTTCATAATCCATGTCCCTAGTCCAAATCCATTCTCGGTAAATGAAGTTTATTTTACTTACCTCACATTTTTCTGTCCTTTCAAGCAGGGAATGCTCGTAAGTGGCTGGAATAATAGCTATTTGTTATTAGATACTCACCGAATTTTAAGATGTACTTAGGATGACTACAAAGAATACAATTGATTGGATTTCGTATAAGAATTCTTTAAAGCACCTTTCCAATAAAGAAAAAGACGATTCATTTATCAGTCATCGAAAGCCAAAAAAACTAAAAGTATTAAAGCCTTACGAACATCAGAGACGAGCAATCAGGAATGCTCATGAACATTTTGTTGCTGAAAATGAATCCAGAGGCAGAATGATTATGCCATGCGGTACCGGAAAAAGTTTGACTGCATTCTGGATCGCTGAAAAATTAGATGCAAAACGAATTCTTGTAGCTGTGCCTTCCTTATCTTTGATTGGTCAAACACTCCACGTTTGGCTTAGGGAAAGGTATATAAAAGGCTGGCATGTGAATTGGATAACCGTATGCAGTGATGAATCGGTCGGAAAGATCAGTAGAGATGACTTGGTCGTCTTAAAACAAGACCTTGGTGCGGACCCTGAATCCATTGTTGTTTGGCTTCGCAAGAAGCATTCTGGTAAAATTGTGGTATTTACCACCTACCAAAGCGGTAAAGCCATTGCAGAGGCATCCAGAATTGCCAAAAGAAACTTTGACCTCGGTATCATGGATGAAGCCCACAAAACTGTAGGGAGCAAGGATGAGACCTTTTCTCATCTGCTGTTTGACAAGCATATCAAAATAGCCAAGCGAATGTTCATGACAGCCACTGAAAGGCGCTATGCGGGTAAAAATGATGAAGTAATTAGCCTGGCGACGCTATTGCAGAGATGGCATTGAAGGGTTACCACAATTACCCTCCGACATTCCCGCTGGACCTGACCATATATATAAGAATAATTGGATAAGATGGGGTGATTGGCTTGGTACTCGGTATGAACACAGTAAAAATTGGATGGAGTTTCAAAAAGCAAGAAAATTTACACGAAATTTAAATTTAAGAAATGACAATGAGTGGAGAGCATATTGTAAAGGTGAATTATATACCTTGTCCAAAAAGCCAAATAATATTCCCTCTGCTCCCGATCGTGTTTACAAAAACGATGGCTGGTTAGGTATTGTAGATTGGTTAGGTAATGAAAAAAGAGATAGAATGCGCAAGAATTGGCGATCATTTTACGTTGCGCGTGATTTTGTGAGAAAATTGAACCTGAATAGCTATTCTGAATGGATGAAATATTGTAAAGGTGGGTTCACAAAACTTCCAGATAAACCAGATGATATTCCTACATTAACATCAGAAACTTACAAAATCGATGGTTGGGTGAGTTGGGGGAATTGGTTTGGTAAATCTAGAATTGCCACAAGATTAATTAAATATAGGTCATTTTCTGATGCTAAACGGTTTGTAGTTATATTAAAATTTTAAAAAGAGAAAAGAATGGTTTGATTATTTTATTGATAGTACAGACGATTTACTGAAAGCCATTGATTCAGTAGGAGAATAACTATAAATGTATTTGTCATTGCGAATCCCGATAGTTTAAACGGGATGCGGCAATCACCTTGCAATAACCAATTCAAGGGGATCACTTCGTCTCCACTTGCCGGCGGATCCTCGCGATGACATGGAGTGTGTTTTTTATAAATTTAATGAGGAATTGCATTAATTGTATACCATAAAAAC
>CAZBEY010000025.1:0-26242 GCA_964491015.1 uncultured bacterium
ATGTTAAATGGAGCATGGAAAATGGAAGATGGAAGATGGAAGATGGAAAATGGAAGATGGAGCATGGAAAAAAGGAAAAGTTACAGTGATACAATCAATCAGCCAATCAAAGCATGATGATTAACGTAAACGAAATACGACTAAATTTTCCTATCTTTGAAAAGAAAAACGAAAATTTTGTTTATTTAGACAATTCTGCCACGACCTTTAAACCTCAATCTGTTATTGAGGCGATCAATGAATATTATACTGATTACAGCGCCAATGTCCACCGTTCTATTTATCAAATTGGTGAAAAAGCAACTGCCGAATATGAAAAGAGCCGTAAAAAAGTTTCTGAATTCATCCATACAGAGACAAATTCTATTATTTTTACACGGGGGACAACTGAGTCCATTAACCTGGTTGCTTATGCCTGGGGGCGACAAAATATACAAGCGGGAGATGAAATACTATTAACGGAGATGGAACATCACAGCAATTTGATTCCATGGCAAATATGTGCCAAGGAAACGGGTGCTATTTTAAAATTCATTCCTTTTAAGGATAACGGAACGCTCGATTTATCTGAACCGGAAAAATGGTTTACCCCAAAGACAAAACTGGTGGCTGTTATTCATCAATCCAATGTATTTGGAACGATTAACCCAATAAAGGAAATAATTAACCTAGCTCACAACGTGGGGGCGATTACGCTCGTGGATGCTGCCCAAAGTGTGCCCCATCAACAGGTGAATGTTCAAGAATTTGATTGTGATTTTCTGGCTTTTTCCGGCCATAAAATGTTGGCCCCAACAGGAGTAGGTGTTCTTTATGGAAAGCCGGAAATATTGGAATCAATGAATCCTTTTTTGGGAGGAGGTGAAATGATCCGCTCCGTTTCATTAACAGATTCAACCTGGAATGATATTCCCTGGAGATTCGAAGCAGGAACTCCCAATATTGCTCAGGCTATTGGGTTGGGTGCAGCCATTGATTATATTCAGGAAATAGGTATGGATCAAATTCACAGACATGAACAAAAACTCTTGAAATACGCATTAATGAAAATGAGGGAAATCCCAGAGGTTACCATTTATGGTTCAGCACCGAATCGGGGAAGCGTGATCAGCTTCAATATTGAAAACATTCATCCCCATGACCTTGCTCAACTTTTGGATAGTGATGGCATTGCTATCCGAGCGGGACATCATTGCGCTCAACCTATTATGAAAAAGCTGGGTGTCTCCGCTACGGGCCGGGCCAGCTTCTACTTATATAATTCCGAAAAAGATGTCGATCGCTTGTGTGATAGTTTAGTGAAAACAGTTAAGTTCATGGGTATTCGGGATTAGATATGTAAAACGTAACCATGTGCATCTGTTATGTATTACGTTTTAAATAATTATTTTAAATTCTTTGGACAACTTTATTAACGAGGTTTATATGACTGAAAATAATACTGAAGATAAAAAATTCAAGTACATGATTACCATGCGCTGGTATGTAGAAACAGACGAAGATATGGTGGCTGGAGCACCGGAAACGGATGAAATACTCTTAGAATTATTACGGCACAAGGAAGATGGAAGAGAGAGCTGCTCTCACTGCCCTACCCGGAATAATGAAGGTTATGCCATATTAAACTATCATTATTTCATGGGAGATAAAAAACCTGTTTATATGTCTGTGGATAAAATAAAAGAATAGTTGTCACAGAGAATATATATAGATGACAACGATTCAAATGGATGATTTCCTTGAAGGGGGAATATTAAGGGAAGAATCGTTCCGCAAGCAAGTGGATAAAATGGACTGGTCCCAATATAAAAACGACCGTGTATTGGTGAGAGGGTGTTCCTCTGTTCCTGCACCAACTTGGGCATATTTGATTTTGACTGCACATTTGGCTCAATACGCTGAACGGATTTATTTGGGAGAACTACGATCAGCTGTGAAAATTTTTATGCGAGAGAATAATTAACCATGTCTAGTAATCGCATAAGCTGGAAAACATATTTTATGAATATTGCGAAAGAGGTATCGACCCGTTCCACCTGTGACCGTAAAAATGTTGGTGCTGTTATTGTTCGGGATAAAATGATATTGTCCACAGGGTACAATGGTTCCATTCGAGGTCTTCCCCACTGTAATGAAGTGGGACATGAAATGGTGGATGGCCACTGTATTCGTACCACCCATGCAGAAGCAAATGCTATTGCCCAGGCAGCGAAAAATGGTGTTCGGGTAGACTTGGCAGAAATTTTTGTCACTGCTTCGCCCTGTTATAATTGCTTTAAACTTATTGCCAACTCGGGAATAAAGACCATTTACTACAAAGAGTTTTACCGGGACGATCACATTCTTAAACATGCCAAAGAAGCTGGAATAAGTTTGGTTCAGTTGGACTGATAAAGGTTCTCCTTACGATACTTTGCCTAACTGCATGGTTTTTGCAGAAAACCATCGCAGGATAATCCATTTCTCTCAACTCAAAATATTTCCACATAATTTACTTATATAGTTTCAGTTACAAACAACATAATATATTGTTTACAATATAGTTTAGGCAGTATATTGTTCTGCGCACAGAACAATATACATTAATGATCGACTTATTTAAACGAATAATTGTAAGCAATCAGGAGAGAATTCAATCTGTCGGATTAATCGAGAGAGATATTTCAATTGATCTAAATGCGAATTATGTAATTGTAGGCCCCCGCCGGGCAGGAAAAACCTATTTTCTTTACCAGATCATTCAAAAAACTTTCGGAAAAGAAAAAAATCAACAGGTATTATATATAAATTTTGAAGATGAGCGATTATTGGAAGTGACGTCAAAAGATTTTTCATTAATCCTTGAAGCGTACAAAGAGCTATATGATTCCAAGCCTATTATTTATTTTGACGAGATTCAAAATGTGGACAATTGGCAAATATACTGCAGAAGGTTGGTGGATGAAGGTTATCGGGTGTTTGTTACCGGTAGTAATGCCAATATGTTAAGCCATGAAATGGCATCGACACTGGGAGGTAGATTTTTAATTAAAGAAATATTCCCATTATCTTTTAAGGAGTATTTAAAATTCAATGGATTCCTAATCAACCCAAATATTCAATATTCATCAAAGATTCCAATTATTAAACGGCACTTTAATGATTACATAAAATATGGGGGGTTTCCTGAATTAATCAAATACACAGATAAGCGAGATTATTTAAATAATCTATTCAAAAAAGTATTCTACGGCGATATTCTTGTTCGATATAATTTGAAAAATAAAAAGGCATTGGAGTTATTAGTAAAAAAGCTTGCCGAAAGTGTTAAGGATGAAACATCCTTTAACCGGATGAAAAATCTCCTGCAATCCATCGGAATCAAAGTGGGTACAAATACGATTATTGACTATTTAGAATATTTGAAAGAATCATACCTTATGATTCCAATACAAAATATAATAAATAAATTTTCCAACCGGGAAATGAAGAAGAAATATTATTTTATTGATGTTGGAATACTGAATTTATTTTTATTGGAGGACTTCGGAAAATTGTTAGAAAACTTGGTCTTTAATGAAATAAATCGAAATAATCGAGAATCGCTCTTCTATTATAAACGTCGTATAGAAACAGATTTCTTTTTGCCTAATGAGGAAAAATTGATTCAAGTTTCCTTCGATATTTCAAATACAGAAACTCGAGCGAGAGAGATAAAATCTCTTCAGACAAGTATGAAAGATTTGAAAGTTGAAAAAGGACTCATCTTGACACAGCACACCCCAAAGGAAGAAATCAATTTTGAGGAAAAAATAATTACAATTATGCCCACTTGGCAATGGCTGTTAGATAAAGGGTAGACAGTCTGCGCCACTAATACAAAAGCTAATGCGGCTGAATAAGCAGCCAAGGAGTGTGTCCGTCATAATTTAGCAAGACCACTCTTCCTGACACTTCATATCAGCATTAGTACGACAATTCTTTTATAATTAATATCCTTCTCAACGGTTTTGGATATCTGAAGTATTTATCCCGGAATCAATGGATACTTTGCGAAAGTTTTTTACTTTCACAAAGTTATACATCTATCAAATCTGCTAAGGTCTTCCGTAATGTTTTTAATTTAAATGTTCTTTCCACATGGCCGTGTTTTTTGAGCCATTCAGTTGTTTGAAAATTCCGACTTGTCTCATGTCCTGTATATTGTTCAATTACTCTCTTGCCGGAAAAACCGATATGGCCTGCGTGTTCTTCAAATAATCGAATTCCCCTCGACCCATAACCAATGGCCACACCCCCAAGAGTTGGATCTGTTATTAATGTAATCACTTGCAGTCCTGCCCGTTCTACCCGAGTTAACGCAACGTGAGTTTTGGGAATACCCACCATAGAAGAACACCCTTCATGCATTCGTGCGCCGCCACCGGCTGCTTGTAAAATAATTGGCAATTTTTTATCTATAGCAATTTCTGCAGCTTGCCATATTTTTTCTGCAGATGACATACAAAAAGACCCGCCAAAAAATCCAAAGTCAGTCCCCACATAAACTACGGGCAACCCTTCAACTTTACCGTTCCCAGTAATCATGGCTGTCAAAAGACCGGTCTTTAGACGCGTTTCCCCCAGCTTTTTTTCATAATCGGGAAAACCAAGAATATCTTTATCAATAATTCTCATCGTTTCTTCATGCTCTTGAAAAGAATCCTCATCTAAGGCATAATGGATATAATCCCAGGCCGTGAGCCGCACATACCGCTTTAAGCACACTGGACAAACAAAATCATTTTCTTCCAATTTGAGGTAGTCTTGAGGATCGTAGATACGTTTATCATCTTGTGTTTTACAATCAGTATGTCGTTTGACGAATCCACCAGGTAGTTTTAGAGGAATTTTTGTTTTCCTTGATTTGGATGCTTCAATTTCACTCATTGGGGTTTTGGTCCAATGACCCATTTTGCGCCAATGGTTAATTCTGTTTGAAAAGACATCTTCATCAGGAATACTGTCCAATTGTGGAAGCCATTTTTCCAGAGCTTTCTTGAGTTCAAGTTTAGCCCCTTCAGGATATTGATGAGCCGGACCGGGTGTTTCAGGAATTAATTCATCCACAATCCCGACTTTTATTCCTTCCTTTGATGTAATCCACATGGCTTCAGCCGCTCGATTCGATTCTTGCCTGGAACGAAATAAAATGGAAGATGCAGCCTCAGGAGAAATGACTAAATAAGTTGAATTTTCCAAGGCAAGTACCTTATCACACCCGGTTAGAGCAATGGCGCCGCCGCTACAGCCCCGATTAATAATAATAGATAACGTCGGGCGGACAGTTTCTGCCAGTGCTTGTATGGTATCGCCGATTCTCCAAGCGATGCCTCTTTCTTCTGCTGCTTCGGTTGGATCAGCGCCTGGAGTATCCAAAAAAGTAATCACAATTCTCCGTTCTTCATCTGCGGATTTAACTGCTTCAACGGCCCGGGCATAAGAAGCCGGCGTCGCCATTCCTTTATTCCATTTTTTCAGCTGCGCTGCATACTGCATAATTTCTCTAATTTTCTCATAATCAGAAGAGGGGCCGCTCTGTTGACCAATAAGCATCAGGTCGATACCATTAAATACAGCCCGATATGTCTGAATTAAACAGGAACCAAATTTATCGCTGGAAAAACACTCCTCCACCTGAGTAAATAATGATAGATAGTCGAGATATTTCGGCCGTTCAGGATGGAAGGAAAGAAGATATTTTTCAAATTCTGTTAAGTGGGAAATTGATTGAGGCGAATAATCATATAGTCCGTTCTTTTCGAATGGTAAAAAGAAGTGATTATTCGCCATAACGGTCAAAGAATTTAAATGCGCTCGGCGACCAATTCGGCAATATCAAAGATTTCCATTGTTTCATCCCGGCCAGTCACTTTTCGTGCATCTTCCATCATTATCATGCAAAAATTGCAGGATGTAGCTACTTTTGAGGCTCCTGTTTCGATGGCTTCTTCAAAACGTTCAATATTGATCCGCTTACCTGTATTGATTTCGTACCACATATTTCCTCCTCCGGCGCCGCAGCAGAAACTTTTGTCCCTGTTCTTTTCCATTTCAATAAGATCATTTCCGTTGGTCAGAACCGATTGCAATACTTCCCTGGGAGCATTGTATTCACCTTGATGCCTTCCTACATAACAAGCATCGTGAAATGTTACTTTTTCAGTGATGTTTTTATCAGGGGTAATTTTTCCTTCAATAATTAATTGTGAAATAAACCGGGAATGATGGATCACTTCTAAATCGGCCCCCATTGCACCATAGTCATTTTTCAGAGTAGTTAAACAATGGGGACATTGTGTAATGATTTTTTTGATACCATACTTTTCAAAATTTTCCATATTCTGAGCCGCCTGCATCTGGAATAAATATTCATTCCCAATCCGCCGGGCTGAATCTCCGGTACAGGTTTCCTCATTTCCCAGTACAGCATAATCCACCTTGGCTTCATTGAGAATTTTTATGATAGATCGGGATATGTCTTTCCCCCTATCGTCATAGGCTCCGGCGCATCCGGCCCAATATAAAAATTCTGCTGATTTTTTATCTCTCATCACTGGGACATTCAGACCTTCCATCCATTTTTCTCTATCCTGCGGTGACATGCCCCATGGATTTCCATAGGTTTCAATCTTATTGAAAACATCCATGGCATCTTGGGGGAAATTGCTCTCCATGAGAACTAAATCCTGGCGAATATGCAAAATGTCCACCATTGGTTCATTTCCTACCGGACAAACTTCAAGACAAAATCCGCAGGTGGTGCATGACCAAGCAGCTTCTTCAGTCAGCATCCATTTGGTCAGTGGGGCCGTAGTTTCTTCCCCATTGACAAGTGAAGTCAAATTTTCATTAAAATAATAGCGCTTATTGATTTCAATGGCGGATGGAGATAGTTCCTTCCCAGTGACATATGCCGGGCACATATCCTGACAGCGATTACACATAATGCATGCGTACCCGTCCAAAAGCCCCTTCTGGGGTAAGTGTTCTAATCGGGAGGCTCCAAATTGTTCAACGCTTTCATCTTCTAGATCCATTATTTCTAATGTCGATGGTGATGGTCTATCCTTGGCTGCCATGTAATTGAGGGGACCCATGAATAAATGGGCATGTTTGGAATAGGGGAAATAGGGCAGGAATGCTAAAATTAATCCCAAAGCTAACCACCAACTAACATGCTCACCAATGATTAACGATAATTGAGTCATGCCTGATCCAGTCCACAGGAATGATAGCAGCGTGGCAAATGGCTGGCTCCAATCGTAGCCATGAATAGCCACTTCGAACGAAGCGCCAATAAATCGGAAGCCCACATGACACAGGATAAATAGCCCAACAATTAATGAATCCCGGCGCATACCTTTTCTGGCTGACTCGCTTAATAAAACCGGTTTATTAACAACAAGATTTTGATCTTTAGCAATGAATCGCCTAAAGATGAAATATTTCACTCCACCCAAAACTAGCAGACTAAAAATGTCTACAAAAAACCGATAGATATCTCCAATGATATGATTGGGAAGAAAATGGAACCCGGGAATCATGCCGTGGAGAACATCAATTACATTTACAACCATGTACAACGTAAAGCCCCAGGCAACAGCAGCATGGATCCCACCCACAATGGGGCGGGTTTTAAACAGGGTTTTCTGGCTTAGAAAGATACTGAGACCTTTTGGAAAATTGGAGATGGCTTGTTTCCAATTGATTGCATCACTCCCCCGCCCGATCACCTTAAACATTTTACTAAATGTCACCCATGACAAACCTATGGATACAAGAACAAGTATTATAAAAAATGTTCTTTCTAGAGGATAAAGCATAGCTTGTTTAGTTGTTAAAAGTGAGCGGTAATCGGTGAGATGTAATAAAAAAGCGACTGTGACAGTATTTCAATCATTCAACCTTCCATCTGTCCGCTAAAGTCTTAATCCTAATCCGTTCATCCGTTCAGCGCCTCGGTCAATTTGGGAATAATTTCCAGTATATCTCCTACAACGCCATAATCTGCAATTTCGAACAGCGGTGCATTCGGGTCTTTGTTTATGACAATAATATTTTTTGATCCCTTCATTCCAACCACATGTTGAATAGCACCGGATATTCCCAAGGCAAGATACAATTTTGGAGCCACCGTTTGACCAGAGCTTCCTACCTGATGTTGAGACTTCAACCATCCTGCATCCACAACAGGTCGTGAAGATGCCAGTTCAGCGCCCAAGGCGTTTGCCAATTCTCGCGCCAGGGGGATATTTTCTTCTTTTCCAATCCCTCTTCCAACTGAAACAATCGATTCAGCGCTGGAAAGATCCACGCCACCTGCTTCTTCCTGGAATGGCTCTTCCGGTATTGTTTTAATAATAGATGGATCCAAATCGATATTAATTGAACGAATGGCTGCAGAGCCGCTTTGAATGTTTTCTGAAGAAAAAGCAGCCGATTGAAAACTAACTAAAATGGGACCTCCCCCAACCGGTTTCAATTCTACTGCCAGTTTAGAATTAAAAACCTGCTTATAAAAAATAGGTTTTCCATTATCGATTGTAAATGATACAACATCATTCAAAAAAGGCCTCATTAATTTTGCGCTGACCCTTGGCATATTATCCCGGGCTTGATATGTATGTCCTAAAAAAACATAGTCGGGGTTTTCTGCAAGAATCACTTGAGCAACAGCAGCAGAATATCCATCGGCAGTGTAATAATTTAAGTTTTCATTTTCCAGTGTAAGCACCTCCTCCACGGAAAATTGAGAAGCCTCTTTTCCAAGTGCAGATGCTCCTGCTCCCAGAGCCAACACACCGACAGATAGGCCAAGCTCTTTTCCTATTTGCTGCGCCCCGCTGATGGCTTCTAAACTCATGCGGTGGATGGTGTTTCCTTTATTTTCAAGTACGACAAGAATATTCATCATTTCCTCCTAATTAATCCGTATTTCGTTTTTAAACACATTGACCAATTTAATCACTACCTCATCGATAGAACCATTCAGCATGATGGTTTGTTTTTCAGCTTTTTGAACAAATAATTTCTTAAATGATTGTTGGGGTTCAACATTGTTTAAATCACTAAAAGAAACGGTTTTTATTTCCTTTTTCTTTGCAGTCATAATCCCCCTTAATGATGGGTATCGAGGTGTATTTAAACCAGATTGAATTGCCAAACTTGCCGGCATAGCCATACTTTGCCATTGGGACCATCCGGATTCCAGTTCTCGCTTGACTCTGATTTTTCCGTCCTGAACCTCAGTGGCTATCACCAGAGTGGCTGTAGACAATCCCAACAGCTCACCCGTTAAAACACCCGTTTGACCGAAACCGAGGTCATCTGATTGTAATCCGGATAAAATAAGATCAGGCATTTCTTCACGAATCACTTTGGCCAAGACGGTTGCAATTGTTAAAGGGTCTGTGCAATAAGGCAACTCTTCTTTAATATGGATTGCCCTGTCCGCTCCTTTTGCCAGCGCTTCACGAATGGTTTTTTGACACCGATCCGGTCCCAGTGAAATCACAAAAACTTCACTTTCTCCTGTTTTCTCTTTGATTTGTAATGCCTCTTCTAAAGCATAATTGTCACTTTCATTCATTTCAAATGGTAAGCCATCTTCCTGTATCCATTGATCATCTGAGGACACATTAAAAGATGCTTCACGTCCGGGAATTTGTTTTACCAATACACAAATTTTCATTTTAATTTTTATCCTTCATTTAGAATTAAAAAAATATGCTTGTTGCCAAAAAATTGTTCTTTCACTTTAAATAAACTTATGTCTTATTTAAAGTTAAGTTCAATCGTCCATTTCTTCATTGGAAATTCATGACACATTTTTCCACTATTATTTTAGCAAATGTTCTTTTTATCTTTGGAACGCTCATTTTATTTTGGGCAATCTGGCGCTGGATCCAGCATCGTAAGTACTAAAAAATTAGAAATTTTCTTTTTAAAAAAAAATAATTGATAAAACTCCTAGTTTCGTGGTATACTTTACCACTGGCAAGGCACAGGCTTTGCCTACCGAAGGAAGTTTTCAACCAAAACAAACTGCAAAAGCAGGAGGAAAAAATGAAAAAACATTTGCTAAAAAGTTTTTTATTAGCTTTCACAGTATTTGCAACTTTACAGGCTCAATCTTTTTCCGGGTCTTATCAAATGACAGGTGTACACGTTGGTTATACAAATGTTGCGCGAGTCCCTGAAAGCCCGGAAGATTCAATAGCCAATTATTTAGTTGAAGCCCATTGGCCTAGTGTCGCTGCATCAGTGTTCTCGGCGCCATTGTTAGGTTTCGCCCCTGGTGATACAATTGTTCTGGTGGAAACGCCTGATATTTTGCTTACACCATTTGGGCTCTCTGCTTATGGCATTGAACTCTCATTGGCGTTGGATCAAGATGCTGGTAGTATGCTCATACCCGGTGTAGAAGGGACATCAAACACTTACCCAACAACGGATACTGAAAATTGTTCAACATTTCTATCAATCGCACCTGTTACCGATAATGCAAATATTGAGTATACAACGACAACAAATTCATATAATGCTACTGATGGAACCTTTACATGGGGATTTGGTATTTCACAATCCACTGTGTTTGACTGGTTTTCCGCACCCGCAGACTGGGAAAATCCAGGGAAAAATAATGGAACGTTAAAGGGTACTTTTAATTCAGATCAATCTGGATTTGATGTTTTAGAGGTGAATTGGCTTGCTGAAGACGGACAAGAAACGGACAGCGGCACTGATGATGATGGATTACGAAACAGGCATTTGGGAATTACGATCGTTCCTGGAGATACGGTCACTGTTGCGGCACTCGCTGCATCAGGATTGCCCTTTAATGTTGGATCGTACCCGATTTTAGGTGGCGAAGGCGTAGATCTGGATGGAGACGGTGAACCCGATGGAGTCGTTGATACAGATTGGGGATATTATTTCGATCCCTTCGGACCTGACGGCACCATGCTTAGTGGGGATGAACCATTTCAATTCACCGGATATTATATGACTTTCAATGTCCTTTCAGCTATTGGTTTATTTGAAGGTTTGTTTGAGGCCACTTATGCTGCAACTGCTGATTTAAGCACATCCTTTATTTTTGCAGCCGACTCAACTTTACAAACATTTGGTGCCCCATCGGCAATATCCAATGCAGTAGTAACCTCATTGGCTGATTCACTAACAACCTGGATTAGTGCCGGTGTTGCTGCCTATATGGCTGAAGGTCTAAGTTTAGAAGAAGCCACAGCAAAAGCAACCGAAGATGCTCTGCAAGGTGGATTACTCCAAGGGATTGGTGGTACTGAACTATTAGCAGCGGCAGTACCAGCAGATGATTTGTTCTTCTCTGAATTCATAGAAGGAGGAAGTAGTAACAAAGCATTTGAAATCTATAATGGAACCGGTGCAGACGTAGATTTATCGAATTATTATGTGTTGGGTAATTATAATGGAAACCCGTTTAGTGACACTTTGAGATTCCCAGCCGGAACGATGCTGGCAAATGGGGATGTTTATGTTGTCGCCAATGAAAAAGCTGACTCGTTGATAATTGCTGAGGCAGACTCAATCATTGAAGATCCTTATGGATCAGGCACATCATATATTGCAGTTTTTAACGGCGATGACGTTCGCGGTCTTTTCAAACTTGGTGATACTGATACAACCTGTATTGATCTGTTTGGCTTTTATGATCTTACCGCAGATACTTCTGAAGATCCAGGTTCTGGATGGGATGTCGCCGGTGTTGCCGCCGCCGCCAAAGACCATACACTGGTAAGAAAATCAAATGTTAATGGCGGGAATACTGACTGGACAGCCTCTGCTGGTACAGATGATGCCACATCCGAATGGGTCGTTTTGGATAAAGATACATTCACCGATTTGGGAGGACATTCTTCTGATTACTTAGGTTGGACTTTCCCCGACGACTCAGATCATGATTATAATGGTGTGAACGGACGTTTGGTTTTTCAGATCGGTAATTCCTGTGTTCCAAATCTCCAAACAAGAGATGTATATGCTATATTTAGCAAAATAAATCTGGGAATAGAATCAGACGGAAATATTCCATTGGAATTTGCAGTGCATGAAAATTATCCAAACCCATTTAACCCGACGACGAAGATTCGTGTTGACCTTCCGGAAGCTTCACCAACAGAAGTGACCGTGTGGAATATGTTAGGTCAAAAAGTGGCGACCCTCTATGCAGGAGATCTTAATGCCGGAAGCCACTCAATTACATTCAATGCCCGTAACGATAATGGGATTATGCTCCCCAGCGGCGTTTACATCTACCGTGTTGAATCGGGTAGTCATATTGCTATGAAGAAAATGATGCTATTGAAATAATTAACTTCATCATCTTGTTTCAAGGATCACTCAGACAGCTCCGCTTTTATGCGGGGCTGTCTGCTTTTAAAAAATCGAGCTATATTATGAATCAAAAAAGAATTTTCCCACTATTTATCCTCTTTTTATCAGGACAATTATTTGCCCAAAACGGGACAATCACCGGCAAAATCACCGACGCCGAAAATGACGACCCTCTTATCGGAGCGAATGTCCTAGTGGAAGGTACATCTATGGGGGCAGCTTCCGATGTGGAAGGCCATTATACCATCATCAATGTCCCGGTTGGCGCTGTAACCATAAAAGCAACGTATATTGGTTATGAAGAGAAATCCATAAAATTGACAGTTACTCTGGGTGAAACAATAACATCAAATATTGAACTTGATCGGGAAGCGATTCAGATGGAAACGTATGTGGTTACCGCGTCTCGTAAGAGAGAACGAGTAGAAGATGCACCTGCTGCCATCAGTGTTATTACACAGAAAGAAATTCGTCGTGAAAGTAATACAAACTTGGGAGATTATTTAAAACAAGTTAAAGGGGTTGATTTTACCCAGTCAGGTGTAGACAGCTACAATTTAAGCGCAAGGGGATTTAATTCATCATTTAGTTCAAGATTATTAACCTTAACCGATGGCAGAATGGCAAACATTCCTTCATTACGGTTGATTGCCTATAATGTCATACCCGTCTCTTTTGAAGATGTAAAACAATTTGAAGTTGTCCTGGGACCATCCTCTGCATTGTATGGCCCCAATGCGCATAGTGGTGTATTGAATATTATTACATCAACACCACGGGAATCTGTGGGGACTACTTTGAATATTCAAAGTGGAACCTTGTCTCAGGATGGTGGTTATTTAAAAAAATTAACATTCCGTCATTCGTCTGTTTTTAAAGATTTTGGCTTTAAAGTTTCTGCTGTTGCTTTTGAAGCCCACGATTGGGAACATTTTAACGATGATGAATATGAAGGTCATGATCCTGCATTTCTTGGTCGGACACGCTTTATTCATAATGGAGTAGATGATTTAGGGCTAATCCCCATCAATACAGCAGAGTTTGGTAATCCTCAGTTTACTGAAGATATGTTAATGGATTTGATGACAGGGGAAATTGCTGACAATGGTATAGATGATAACGGTAATGGATTCACCGATGAAAATCTCGATTGGACAGGTCTTTATTATAATGATAATATCGATGAGTTATTTACAGCAGGAACTGAAGCGGGAAGTCCCGTGATTACTCAGGAGATGGTTGATGCTGCCGCAGATGATCCGTATAATAGGTATACATTGAACAATGGAACTGTGCTTTGGGGAGTGACGGCAGAGATGCTTGACCGGGCATATTCAGACGGACTTGATAATAATGGAAACGGTTTAATTGATGAAGGAATTGATACAGGCATTGACGATAATACAGAAATATGGTATGACGCCTTTGATAATGACGGTGACGGAGAAATAGATGAGAAAGATGAAGTGGGCTCACGATGGATATCAAGATTCGGTAGCTATAATTCCGGAACTCCCAACAGCGATTCTACAAATTGGGCTGGTTTTGGCTTTGGAGATTATAAATACGACAATAAGGGGAATATTTTATTTGATACAAATAACGATGGCGTTTACGGTGGAGACGATGATTTCCATTTAAAATATCCGTCTAATTATCCTCGGTATGAATCTGATGCCAATGATGATGGTGTTGACGACTATCCAGATTTTTTAGTAAAAAACCTTCGTTATGACTTCCGGGCTGATTACGATCCAAATGACGATTTCACATTAAGTTTTTCCCATGGGTACGCCTATGCTAGAAACATCAATATAACGGGAATTGCCCGCTATTTGGCTGACGGTTGGGTTTATAAATATTGGCATGGGCGGTTACGATATAAAAATTTCTTCTTACAATCATATCTTAATACCAGTTTCTCCGGAAGCCCTGATCATCCCACACGTAACCTGGCTACAGGAGGTAAAATCTATGATCGATCCGGTAAGTGGAGTACTCAATTTCAACATTCTATGGAATTATTAAATGGGGATTTTAGATTTGTTTGGGGAATTGATTATTTCTTAACAATGCCGGATACCCGAGGAACCATTTTATCAGATGATCAGCAAGTAGATCGCCGTGATAATAATGGTAATGGAGAAGCCTTATCTCCCATAAGTTATACAGATTTTAATGATAATTTTTTATACGATACCGGAGAGGAACTCAATGTTTGGTCTAATGATTCCACCGATCATGTAATAAACGCTATCATGGATGGTGTAGATAATGATGGCGATAGTGATGATTACAACGATGAGAACGGTAATGGAATCCCGGATCCCGGAGAGTCAGGTGTCAATGGTATCGGACAAGTGATTGCAGATGGTGTAGATAATGATGGCGATGGTAAAGTAGATGAAAATATTGATGAAGGGATTGACGAGAAGAGTGAAGACAATCGGTATGTTGTTAATGAGCTTGGCTTATATTATCAATTAAACTGGAAAATTAATGATAAATTTGAATTGGTCCATGCAACTCGATTCGATGCACACGATCGTTTAACAGATATGATTAATTTCAATAATTCTGATCGAAATTATAGTCCTTTAAACTGGAGGTTTAATTTTGATAAAACAAATGGTCTTCAGGTTTCACCTAAAATTGGATTGGTTTGGCGCCCTAAAGAAAACCAGAATTTTCGCCTCACCTATGCCCAAGCTTTTAATACACCGTCCAACCAAGCCCTATTCCTGGATATTTTTGTCACTCGCGTCGTCACATTTAAAGTGTATGCCCGGGGGGCCTACGGCGGCTACGTTTACCCGAGAACAGATAGTACAAATCAAATCTATTGGAAAGATCCTCGCCAAGCCTTCTTGTTGAATGAGTTTAATCCGGAAACACATATATTCTTCTACCCCTCTGCCGATCCTAAAATCCCAGGGTATTTCAAGAATGAGGTGGTTGATAGAGAAGAAATTTTTCCGGAATTGGTTAAAACACTTGAACTCGGTTATAAAGGGAGACTTACACCCAATTTATATGGAACATTAGATATTTTTGGCAGCCATTATGATTCCTTTGTTAGTTCTGTCACATTTATTACTCCAGTCGTTCTGGTTAAAACTGCTTTTACAAATGACTGGGATGGAGATGGTGTCAAAAATGAAGACCCCAATAATATTGTCGATGATGAGGATTTGGATTTGGCTTTTGATCACTGGAGGGAATCCATTGAAGGTGTGGCTGCGTTAGATACTACTCGTGGACAAAACCCCCCCATTGTTGTTGGTTATGTAAATTATGGTGAAGTTGATATGGGTGGTTTTGATATGAGTTTAACCTGGTTCTTAAATCGCGAGTGGAATTTTGGCCTCAATTATTCGTTTTTGAGTATCACCCAATTCTTCAACCCCATTACTGGTGCAGCCGACCCCATTAATGCACCAAAACATAAAGGCGGCATTAAAGTTCAATACAGCCCAAAGAAGTATGATTTTAGCGGTACGTTTAAGGTTCGTTATGTCGATGCATTTCCATGGTCATCCGGAATTTATTTTGGAAAAATTAAATCGTACTTCATAGCGGATATTCATTCTAATTATAAAGTGAATGATCACCTATCCGCCATGCTTTCTATCAACAATCTACTTGATAACAGACATATAGAAATCATGGGTGGACCTTCTCTTGGCAGATCGATCGTTTTCCGTTTACAGGCAAACTTATAAAATGATTAATTTCATAAACGCCCCTGTTTCTTCAGAAGCCGGGGCGTTTTAATTTTCACTTTTAAATACGAAAGGAAAGTATATGAAAAAGAACCTATTAACTCTATTTGTATCATATTTTGTATTGTCTTCATGGGCGTTTGGTCATTGCCAAGTACCTTGCGGTATTTATGATGATGCATTACGTATCCATCAGATAAAAGAGCATATTAAGACCATTAGCAAAGCAGTTGTTCAAATTAATGCATTGTCCGATAATAATAGTGCACTGGATAATAACCAATTGGTTCGCTGGATAAACACGAAAGAAAATCATGCCACGTTAATCCAAGATATAATATCAGATTATTTCCTGACCCAACGAATCAAATTCGTAAAAGAAAATGATCCAAACAGAAAGAAATATGTTTTATCAACGATCACATTGCAGCAAATGTTAGTATCAGCGATGGAATGTAAACAAACAGTTGATCCTGAGAAGATTATGCACTTATCTGAATTGACCGGTTTCTTTACCGGCCTTTATTTTGATAAGCACGGACTAGAGCATTTAAAACAATTCGAAGAATGGTAGATGCTTTCCCTATTGGATAATATTGATAAGTCTCTGTTTCATTTTATTAACGGAACATTATCCAATTCGATTTTTGACATTTTCATGCCAATTATTACCAATCCGGGTTATTGGGTAATCCCTATTTTATTATTCCTATTTTCCCTAATACTCAAAGGAGGGAAAAGAGGACGAATCGCCGTTGGTGTTCTAATTGTTGCTGTAATTATCACTGATACAATTGGTGCGCAGATTATTAAGCCATGGGTCGGTCGTATCCGTCCTTCACACACCATGGCTGATTCAATTAACCTGTTAGTAGCAAAGGGCGGGAAGTATAGTTTTGTTTCCAATCATGCTGCCAATACATTTTCGGCCGCTACGGTTCTAACTTACTTTTATTCTAAATGGAAAAATATCCTTTATACTCTAGCTGGTGTTATATCCTTTAGTAGAATATATGTGGGTGTTCATTACCCCGGGGACGTGGTTTTTGGAGGCCTATTTGGATTTGGAATCGCGTGGGGCGTGATTTCTCTGTGGGTAATATTTAAGATGAGAGAGGTGAAAAAAGGAAGACGATGGCCTTTTTATGATTAGAGTTAATTGGGTAAACCGGTCTCAGGAGGTTTAACGCCAAATCCTTGAAATGACTCATTGCCCGGTGATTTGAGTTCACCATATTTTTCTTCAAACTTTCTAATATTGTCTTTTAGAGCCTGCATAAATGCTTTTGCATGGGGCGGGGCCATAATAATTCGTGAATGAATTTTTGCTTTGGGAACGCCTGGCAATAATCTGGTAAAATCCATAACAAATTCTGCAGGCGAATGGGTAACAACAACAAAATTCGCATACTCACCGCTACTCACTTTTTCATCTAACTCAATATTGATCTGTTGGACTTTTTTCTTATCCATTAGGTGCTCCTGGTCATATAATTAGAACGATTTAAATTCTCTTCTATTGAATTCTTCCCAATCCTCATCCAACCCTTCAAATTCAGTATATTCCTGCTTCTTTTCATTATCATCATTCGTTTTATCTATAATCACCTCATTTTCATATAGACTGAATGTATCTTTTTTCTTTTCAAATTCGGCAGGGTCTACTTCCTCTTCTTCAGTTTGATCAAGATCCTCGATATCTTCACTATAAATATCTGTATCGAAAAAATCTAGATTCTCAACAATTCCATTTGTCATGAGATACTCAAGAAAATCCAAATATTTTCTATTTTTTAAATCGGTGCGGCAATAAGGGCATGCCAATTTCTCTCTGAGGTCTTTTTCCTCCAGAGTAAATTCACAGGCCGGGCATATTATTCCTTCTAGCATAAATTTCTCCCTCGAAAATCGGGCGTAAAGTTAATCGAGCGTTTTAGAATCGTCAATAGCTTTATTTGGTTTTTTGTAAATGGACTCTAATAATGATATTTCAGCGTTAGAGGTTTCAATACCCCGGCGCGATTTAACAATTCTTACCGTATTGATAAATGAATTCCATTTAGTTCTACGAATTTTCTCACCCACACACCATGAAAATGGTTGTATTGTTTTAGGTGGAAATCCTTTCAATGCAATATTACTGCCGGTACCAAGGACAGTTCCCGTATTCAAAATAGTACCAATTGCTGTTTTAACATGATCACCTATGAAACAGCCAATATGCTTTGTTTTTGCATCTCTTATTACTCCATTCACCGTGACCATTACGTCGTCATAATTATTCTTCAGATCGCTGTTGACCGTTCCTGCACCCAAATTAACCCACTGACCCAGGTAGGAATTCCCCAAATGTCCATCGTGAACTTTATTTGACCATCCTTGAATAATAACATTATGGATCTCTCCTCCCAGTCTACATACGGGTCCAATAGAATTTGCTCCGGTTAATTTTGTCATTGACTCAACAGTATTGCCTTCTCCCAAAAATAATGGTCCTTCTAATAATACCATCGGTTTTATGATGACATTTTTATCAATCACAATAGGTCCATTTGAAGCATCGATAACAGAACCGGGAGATAAGGTAATAGACGGATGAGTAAAAATTTGACTTTTATTTATCAAAATTGAACCTGTGATTGGTGCTGAAAATTCTTTAAAATAAAACAAATCTGATGTTAATTGTGCTCCTGTTTCGTGTATTGCGTCCCATAAAAATTGAATGGGTCGACAGTTTATATTTTTCTTTTCTTTATCTTTTGGTATGTTTTGGACTGTTGGTCCTCCGATATCCAACCAATCTTGTCCCTCTTTTTTGGTTAAATGCCCCCCTATCAATATGGAATCATAATAAAAATTTGTAACTTGGTTATTAACGATTTCTTTTATTGAATCACGATTCCAAAGTACATTCCCCAACAGCCATACGCCTTCTTCGGCAATCGTTGGATTGACATCGTTCCTTGGAAATTTTTCCTGCGTTAATTCTTTCATTTCCGGACGAACGACAAAATGTATATCAGCATCCGGAAGGAGAAGTCTTATCCGCCGAATGCATGTAAAGGCACCGCAGCGAATCTCAAATGATGGCCGAGTCAATGTTATCGGCTCAAGGTTTAATGCATTTTGATCTTCAAAGATGTATACGTTCATGCCAACCCTAATAATTGCTGTATTTTTTTATATCCATTTTCTATGAATTCATTTTCATTACGGTCAATCAAAATATTGAAATATTTTTCATTTTCCTCATTATAAAATCCAATTCTCATTGGAGCGGATGATTGTTGGACAATCGCCGCAGACACCGGATCAAATTCCAGATTAAGATCAATCACTACTTCCGGTTTGGATACAAATATGATTTCAAGAAGAGATTGTTCCGGCAATCCCCATCGATTAATATGTTCATCAGAATACGTAATTAATCGATCATTGATTGAAGTATCCACGTATTCAAGATTGATCCGTTTTGCTATGTAACGAACTTGAGTATGACCTTGAGGACCAATGGCATTTTGTAATGATTGAGTAAACATCCGAGCTGCTCTGGATGATTCTGGGCTTTTGGGTAAAAGAATTAGGAAATTTGAAAAAGGATAGTTTTCCTTTCCTAATAGTAGATTCGGGTTGATAAAAGAATCTTTCCGGCGTCTACCCCACCATAGTGCAATGCGTGTTTTTAACGGTAAATTCACGGCGGAATATAGCTTTTTTCACAGAATAGAACTTGTGTAGTTTCAATTCATCAATAATTCCGGGAAAATAATGACAATAAGTAAAAAAATATTATTTGGTGGACTTGGTTGGGTGCTGGGCGGCCCCATTGGTGCAATTATAGGATATTTTCTAGCGTCCCAAGGGAATCTGCAAGGCCAAAGAATCTATCGTCAAACAACCAATAGTTACCCGAGTACAAAACCTGGCGATTTTGTGGTCTCAATGCTGGTATTATTTTCTGCAGTAATGAAAGCAGATAAAAAATTGTTACGGTCTGAACTTGATTATGTAAAAAAATTCCTCCGCCAGCAATTTGGACAAAGTCAAACAAATGAATTTATGATACTATTTAAAGATATCGTAAAACAGGATTATCCTTTGCGTGATGTATGTCGTCAAATTCAACGATCAATGGATCATCCCAGCCGCCTTGAATTGGTGCATGTTTTATTCGGGCTGTCTAAGGCTGATGGCTATGTAGATCCTTCTGAAATAAAAGTAATTCATACTATTGCTCGTTACCTCAATATTAATGATCACGATTTTATTTCTATTAAAGCCATGTTTGTTAAAGATACAAAATCAGCGTATAAAATACTTGAGATCACACCTGAATCTACTGATCAAGAACTTAAAAAAGCCTATCGAAAAATTGCTTCAAAATACCACCCTGATAAAGTGACTCACCTAGGAGATGATTTTAAAAACCTGGCTGAGGAAAAATTTAAAGCTGTGAATAATGCCTATCAGTCAATTAAAAAAGAAAGAGGCATCAATTGACGAGAGCAAAACCGGGACGTTTTCCATTCACTGGCGGTATTTATCCGGATATGTATAAAAAAAGACTCTGGACGATGCGCCAGTATGCCGGTTTTACAACAGCGAGCGAATCCAACCTGCGGTATAAGTATTTATTAGAAAACGGTGTATCCGGATTATCTGTCGCATTTGATCTGCCAACGCAAATTGGATACGACTCTGACCATGAATTAGCCAGGGGTGAAGTTGGAAAAGTCGGAGTACCGATTTCAACCATTCACGATATGGAGGCTTTATTTAAAGATATTCCTCTCGATTCCGTTTCTACGTCCATGACGATCAATGCTACCGCCGGAGTATTGCTTGCGTTTTATATTGTGACCGCTGAAAAACAAAATTTTCCTGCTCATAAACTAAAAGGGACTATTCAAAATGACATTCTTAAGGAATACATTGCCCGGGGGACTTACATCTACCCTCCGGAACCATCCATGAGAATTGTGACAGATATTTTTGATTTTTGTTCAACCCATATACCAAGCTGGAATACCATTTCCATTTCCGGCTACCATATCCGTGAGGCTGGGTCCACTGAAGCACAGGAAATTGCCTTCACTCTGTCGGATGGAATTGCTTACGTTCAAGCAGCAATAGACAGGGGTCTGAATGTGGATACAGTTGGGAAAAGGCTATCATTTTTTTTCAATGCTCACAATGATTTATTAATGGAAATTGCCAAATTTCGTGCTGCCAGACGGCTTTGGGCAACAATAATGAAAAATCGTTTTGGCGCTACAGATGAAAAAGCAATGATGTGCAGATTCCATGTACAAACAGGTGGGTCAACCCTTTCAGCTCAACAGATAGATAATAATGTTGTGCGGACAACAATCCAGGCAATGTCAGCTGTATTAGGCGGAACACAATCTCTCCATACAAATTCAAAAGACGAAGCATTGGCTCTGCCAACAGATGAGTCTGTAAGGCTTGCCCTTCGAACCCAACAAATTATTGCTTATGAATCGGGAATTGTGAACTATCCTGATCCACTTGCCGGGAGTTATGTTATAGAAGAATTAACCGATAAGCTGGAATCGGAAGCCAAGAATCTTATTAAAGAAATTGATGAAATGGGTGGTGCCGTTTCTGCGATTGAAAAAGGCTGGATTCAGAACGAAATCAATCGCAGTTCTTATCAATTCCAAAAAAAGGTCGACAGTGGTGAACAGGTGGTTGTGGGCGTCAATAAATATCAAACTGACGAAGAAGTAAATCCAAATCTATTGACCATTGATCAACAAGCAGTTTCAACCCAAATCCAGCGAGTAAAAGATTATAAAATTCACCGTAATAATGACCAGGTTAAAAATTGTTTGGCTGAATTGAAAACTGTCGCATCAGGTTCTGAAAATATCATGCCTGTCATAATCAACTGCGCTAAAAACGCATGTACGCTCGGTGAAATATCCGACGAATTACGTTCTGTTTTTGGTGAATACCACCCCACATTTTAGTTTTATAATTATTAACCATATATTATGAATACCCGTCCATTTGCTTCGATCATATCCATTTTATTTCATCCAATGATCATATCATTGGTTGCGTTTTACCTGCTGCTATTTAATGGGTGTGTACTTTTAAATTATAACGCAGCAAAGGTGCTGATGGTCTGTTTCATTTTCTCAAACCTGATTCCCATCATCACAGTGCTGATCTTAAAAAAAATAGGTAAAATTTCTGATCTGGATGCATCAAATAAAGAACAGCGTTTTTTACCCCTTACATTGGGAATTGTCTATTCCGGCATCGCTTTTCTAATGCTAACTTATATGAAAGCTGATCCACTCGTCCGGGGTTTGATGTTTTGCTACATGACCAACACTTTAATGACGATTATTATCACAAAATATTGGAAAATTTCCATTCATGCAATGGGAGTAGCTGAGCCTTTGGCTGCTTTATGGATTGCCGGGTTTCAATTCCCACTCATTGCTATTGCGATTTTGGTGAGCGTAAGTTATTCACGGGTTCTCCTGAAAGCCCACACCGGTCTTCAGGTTACCGCTGGTTCCATCGCTGGATTTGTCCTTACTTACGGTCAATTGTACTTCTTTTTTATATAATTATGTTTGCAAATCTTATCTCTGCAAACCTCACTACACGGATTCTTGGCAGACACATAGAACAGGTAACATGGACAAAATCAACGATGGAAGATGCATGGGAACTGATCGATAACGATGTGGAGGAAGGAGCGCTCATTATAACAGATAAACAAACCGCAGGAAAAGGAAGAACCGGTCGAACCTGGGTTTCACATCCAGGGAAAAGTGTCACTGCTTCCCTGATTCTAAATCCAAATTGTAAAGCTAACACCGGTGGTTTGTTCCCACTGGTGGCGGGAATTGCAGTTGTAAAGACACTATGCGATTTAGGATTAACTGCAAACTTGAAATGGCCCAATGACATTATGGTCCATGGGAAAAAGATTGGCGGTATTTTATGTGAAAGTAAAGTTTGCGGGACTAATCTAATATGGGTTGTTGTAGGATTAGGACTAAACATTAATGAAAATAATGAAGACCTGCCTATTGATCTCAATACGACTTCATTTTTCGTGGAAACATCATCAACCATCCAAAGAGAATTAATTTTAGCCAATATACTGAATCACTTGGAACTACTCTATAAAAAATTGATTGAGAATGATCCAATTGGTTCCCTGTTAAACAATTGGACTGCCCATTGTAATCACATAGGAAAAACCATTAAGTTTGAAGCAGGAAATAAAATACTCGAAGGAAAATTTATTGGCGTTAATAACGATGGCAGAGCCATTATCCGATTTAACGGTAAAGAAAATGTTTATACTAGTGGAGAAATTCATTTAATTCAATCATGATTTTGGCTGTAGATATAGGGAATACAAATAGCGTTCTTGGAATATTCGATGATGGAACGCTGGCTAAAAGCTGGCGTTTGAATACTGCATCCACACGTACTATTGATGAAAGTTGGGTGGCAATTAAAATGCTCACTGAAGACGCTCATTTTGATTTGAAATCCATTGAAGGAATTGTTTTGGGAAGCGTGGTCCCCAAGGAAACATTTATCTTTAAAAAAATGTGCGAATATTATTTAAACAAAACTCCTTTAGAAGTGAACGGTAATTTGAAACTGGACATTAATTTGGATATTGATTCTCCGGGTGACGCCGGTGCTGACAGAATTGCCAACGTTTATGCCGCCGGGAAATTATATGGCAAACCATCCATCGTTGTCGATTACGGTACGGCTACCACCTTTGATGTCATTGATGAGCGGGGAAATTTTATCGGGGGCGCCATTGCTCCCGGAATTGAAACGAGCGCCAATTACCTATTTGAAAGAGCTGCTTTGCTGCATCGGATTGATTTTAAAATCCCCGGATCTGCCATTGGCCATGATACGAGAACAAACTTAGATAGCGGTATCTTATTCGGTGCATCCGATCAATTGGATGGCATGGTAAAACGAATTATGGATGAAAAGGGCTGGTCTGATATTCCCGTGATTATTACGGGCGGTTTGGGAAAAGTCATTGGAGGGATTGCTAAAACAGATGTTTTGTTTGACGATGATTTAACTCTTAAAGGGCTCTATTATTTATACTCGGATTTAAGCTGATCAAAAACGGTGTAATGGCGACACCTTTATTTTGACTTCAAAGTCAAGGAATTTTCTTTTAACAGCGTTTTCTAACTCCGTGCAAAAAGCAACAATTTGTTTTTTCGTCACTGTCTGTTCAATATTAATTCCAAATAAAATTACTTTATGTTCTTCCGTCTCCACAATTCGGATATCATGAATATCTGTAATACGACCATCCCTGATCCTTTTCTCTTCTAGATAATTGGTCACTTCCTGGACTTTTGGGTTATCCGGACGAACAGGATCCATATGAACTGTAGGTTCTACACCCAATATTTCTGTTAAAACATCTTCCACATGTTCTGAAATATCATGGGCTCGATCAGGTGTTTCATCGGCGTTAATTTCCACATGCATGCTTACGAATTTATCTTTTCCATAACTATGTATAATAATATCATGAGTGCCTAAAACTCCGTCAAGTGGTGCAACCATCTGGCGAATTTCCTCTATTTCCTCTCCCGTGGGCGGTTTCCCAATGAGATCATCAATAGCGCCTCTTGCAATAGTATAGCCCATATAAATCAGAAAAACAGCAACACCAAGCCCTGCCCAGCCATCCACAGAATAATAACCAAATTTTCCTGCAATCATGGCACCCACAACCAGAAAACTGGAAATGGCATCGGACCGGTGATGCCACGCATCAGCTTGGAGCATACCTGATGCAATTTTTGCTGAAAGAAATTCTGCGTATCGAGCTGTGATTTCTTTAATAACGATGGTTCCCAGCAAAATGATGACCATCCACCACTCCGATGTAATAAGTGTAGGATTGGAAATGCGATTGATGGATGCTTCGAAAAATTCAACTCCGGCCACACAAAGCAAAATGGCTATAATCAATGTGGCAATATACTCAATACGCCCATGTCCGTAGGGATGTTCAATATCTGCGGGCTTTTCTGATTCATGGAATCCCCATATTACCACACTGGAAGAAACGACATCCGATAAAGTATGAATTGCATCGGCCATAAGACTAATGGAGCCAATCATTAATCCAATGAAAAACTTTATGATGAAGAGAATGCTATTGATGAATACAGAAATCCAACCTTGGAATTTCCCGATTTTACTTCGGTAGTCGCTACCAAATTCTTTTGCATTGGGGATAAATCTTTCAGTCAGTTTTTCAAATATCGTCATATTTTTTCAGTTCTGATACCATTGGTAAATAGAAATCGTCTATTTTCGTTGCAATATTATCAATCATACTCACTAGTTTATTACATATATCTTTGTGTTCCGGTAAATATTGAGGAAGTTGATTGCAACCGTTTTTGAAATTCCATAAAAAGCCTTTTAAAGCTAATAAAGTATTTTCAGCATCGTAACCATAAAAATGGTAAGTTGGTTTTTCGTTTATTGTTTTCGGCATCCCGTGGATTGCTCTATAAAATTTCGGACTTACCAAGATATGATTAGTTGAAATATTTTCCAGGGCATCCTTTAGTCCATTATTTTTCGACTTCCAATGCTTTTCATCAATCTTTTCCAGCATTTTATGTGACATCCTGGTCAAGATTTTCATCGGTTTCATTCGCTTTTTACATAATGCTTCTAATTCCTTTTCTCTTGCCTTTTCCAATGGATCTTTTTCCCATTCTTCTTCATCTGGGATTTCAATATCACCGAATTTCTCGTGAAAATCTTTCACAGCTTTTTCAAAATCTATTTTTGCTTCTTTAGGATGTTTTTCTGACCAATACAAATAGCAGCGATTTCTATTCATACATTTTTCGCAAATGTAGTCACAGTAATTGTAAATACCTGCTATGAAATTATTTTTTGCCTCCGTCAATTTTATTTCTTTTCCCCCAATTATTGACCATTTAACCAATTTTGATCAAACATATTCATTCACGCCCAAACGGCGAGAATTGTACCCATTACGAATAATCCAACCAATTGATAACCGTTATTAATAAAATACAATTTCAATGATTTGT